>DATKAB010000017.1 GCA_035498555.1 Candidatus Sulfotelmatobacter sp. | reverse complement strand
GCCAGCGCGATCAGCGTCAGGGAGACGGCGAGACCGAGGCTGGCCGCCGCCGGGCCGCGGTCGTGAGCGAACGAAGCGAGCCGGACGTGGGCCTGCCAGAACAGGAACGCCGAGGCCAGCAGCGCGATCGCGATCAGCTCGGCCCACAGCGCCGGCTCGAGCCGGGCGGCGGCGCGGCGAAGCCACGCGACCTCGAGGCGGCGGAAGGCCGCGGATGGGAGAGAAGAGCTCACCATGAAGGGGAGAATTGTAGCCGAGGTTTCGAAGCGCGCGCGCCACGCCGCGCGCGGGCGCCGGCTCGGCCCCGCTTGTTGGGCGGCGGCTCGTGGTGGCACGATCCGCGATCATGCCGGGCATTCCGATCGTCCACTCGCCTCGCTACGCCTGCGACATCGGCGCGCACGTGTTTCCCACCGCCAAGTACCGGCTGGTGCTGGCGGAGCTGCTGAGCTCCGGCGCCGCCGCCCCGGCCGACGTGATCGAGCCCGAGCCCGCGCCCCGCGAGCTGCTGGAGCGCGTCCACACCCGCGCGTACCTGGACGATCTCGAGGCCCTGCGCTGGACCGCGCGCACGATCCCCTCGGAGCTGCCGCTCACGCGCGAAATCGTCGACGCCTACACGCTCGGAGCCGCGGGCACCACGCTGGCGTCGCGCCGCGCACTCGGAACGGGAGCCGCGGTTCATCTGGGCGGTGGCTTCCACCACGCCTTCGCCGATCACGCCGAAGGGTTCTGCTACATCAACGATCTCGCGGTCGCGATTCGCGCGCTGCAGTCCGACGGCCGGATCCGCCGCGCCGCGGTGGTGGATCTCGACGTGCACCAGGGGAACGGAACCGCGGCGCTGTTCGAGGGGGACGACGACGTGTTCACCCTGTCGTTCCATCAGGAGGCCAACTATCCGACTCCGAAGATGCGCAGCACACTCGACGTCGGCTTCGAGGACGGCACGCCCGACGAGCCCTATCTCGCGAAGCTCGCGGAAGCGCTCGAACGCGTCTGGCGATTCGGGCCCGAGATCGTGCTCTACCAGGCCGGCGCCGACCCGTATCGCGACGATCAACTCGGCGGGCTCAAGCTGACGCTTGAGGGCCTCGAGCGTCGCGACCGCATGGTGATCGAAGGTGGCATCACCCGCGACATCCCGATGGTGGTGACGCTCGGCGGAGGCTATGCGCGCCGCGTGCAGGACACGGTCACGATTCACGCCACGACCTGCCGGATCGCGATCGAGTCCGGAGAGCGGCGATTGGCCGCCAAGCGAGGCTGAGCGCCAGAATCGCGCGCCAGCGCCAATGGGGATGGGCCGCGCCCGGGTTTCCGGTGGGGGCGGCGACCTGAAAGTGGAGGGAGGGGCTCCATCCCGACAAGCGCCCGAGAGGGCATCACTCCGGGCGAGTGACCCGGGCGCCGCGCGACTCTCCGACTCCGCGAAGCCTTTCGCCGGACCTTGCGGTTCACCTCGCTCGTGATACCCGCTCGGTTCCGGCTTCCGGCGAACGACACGCAGCGTGCATCGTTCCGGAGCGGAAGCGAGAGCTCCCTGCCAAGGAGGTCTCTCTGCCCAGCCGCAACACTAGTTTGGTCACCGCCGCGCGCGCGTGTCAAGCACCGAAGTGAGCGCGCCCGCAAGTTCGCGCGGTTGCGAGATTCTCGTGATGCTCGCAAGTCTGTGGATCGACGCGGCGAGTGACCCGCGTCCCTCGACAGTCGGCCGGCGCTATTTCTTCTTCGCCTTCTCGGCGGCGGCGGGCTTGGGAATGGTCGGCGGCGGCGGCGTGGGTCCCAGCACCTCGAGCTTCACGTCGTCGTAGTAGACCCGGCCCGGCACCGGCACCTCGTAGAGGCACCAGGCCCACAGCTGATAGGTGTCGGCCGGGACGTCGAGAATCTGCGAGGTCTGCGTCCACGGCGTGTCGAGCGAGAATTGCTCGGACGCGATCCCCTGCTGGACGCCATACAGACCGTGAGAATAGACCTTGAGGAACGCCACGCCCTGGAGACTGTCGGTCTTCACCCAGGCGGAGAGCCTGACGCGCTTGCCGCCGAGATTCCGATTGGTGATGGGCTGGCACACGCCCATGCGGGCCTGCACCGGCGCCCGCGGGTAATCCGGGCCCTGAAGCGTTTCCAGATGGATACAGGACTTGCCGCTGTGCGCGTGCGTGGTGTCGCGTTCCACGACCAGACCGGCGTAGGGCGGAACCGCGAACTCCCAGGCGTTGAGATCGCCCTCGAACCCCGGGTCGCTGAGCAGATTCTCACCCACCTTCAGCGGCGGCGCCGGCAGAGGGGCCTCGATCGTGAGCGAAGCGTCGTCCACCAGCAGCTGTCCGGTGCCGGTCACGCCCGCGCGAACGAACACGATGTTCACGCCCGGGGCGCAATAGACGCGCATCTCGCGTTTCACCCAGTCGGTCTCGGGGTCGTCGAAGTAGAGGCGCTTCCAGCCGAAATCGACGATCGGATCGTCTACCTTGTTGATGTGCAGGCGCTGCGCCGCGTCGTCACGCGGCATGCCCCAGGTCTTCGCCATCTTCGAGATGGTGTCCCGATAGGCCTGCAACAAGCAGTAGGCGCGCCCGCTCACGCCATTGGACCGGGTCCATACCGTGAACAGCAGATCCTTGCCCCAGGCTTCCTTCCCCACCAGCACCGACTGGCTCCAGTTGTGGGCCATCGGCAGCAGGTTGCTCACGTTGGCCACGTTCGCGGAGTAATGACCGGAATGCACCAGGAACGTGTCGCATCCGAAGAACACCGTGGGCAGCCCCGAGATCGACGTGTCCCATGCGGCCGGCATCCACGGATGGCCCGGGAGGCGGTCTTCGAACCCCGGATTGATCAACAGGTTCTTCGAAACGGCGGCCGCGGAGCCGCGCGGGCTCGACGCCAGTGCCAGCAGGGCGGTTACGGCCAGCGCGGCCCACGAAGATATCGAGCGGGGCATGTCGGTCCTTTCGAATTCGCCGCCGGCAGGGCTGCCGGCGACGGCGGAGGGCGAAGAATGATCGGGTGCGGCGCGCGCGAGGGTCAAGCCCTTTCTCCTCGCGGGCGGGCGGCCGCGAGCCGGCTCGCGCGCTCTTTGCACTTCCTGCACCCGCGGTTTGCGAGGGCTTGAATCGCTTCGATAGATTTTTCCGACGCGCCCGTGGCGCGCCTCGACCGCAAGAGGGAGATCGAATTGTCCGAGTGGTTCTACACGTCCGACCTGCACGGTCAGGGGGCGCTCTACGAGCAGGTGCTGGCGCTGGGTGCGACCCGTCGGCCGAGCGCGGTGCTGCTGGGCGGAGACCTGTGTCCGCACGACGCCAGCCGCGACGGGGTGCAGTCCCAGCGGGTGTTCCTCGAGGGCTTCCTCATCGAGTTCGCGCGCCGGCTGCGGGACGCGGTTCCCGGAGTCGAGCTGCTGCTGCTGATGGGCAACGACGACTGGGCCGCCAACGCCGATTGCCTCGATCACGGCCACGGGACACTGTGGCGAGTGCTGCACGAGCGATCGGCGAGCGTCGAGGGCCGCGCGGTCGCCGGCATCTCGTGGGTCCCGATCACGCCCTTCGGGCTCAAGGATTGGGAGCGCTGGGACGACGGCGGCGAGGAGCAGCCGCTTCGTCTCGACGGCGTCACCAGTCGCACCGGCGCCATCACGCCGCTGTGCTTCGACGCGACCCGCCGCTCGCCGACCATCGCCGAGTCGCTTTCCGCGCTGGCCGCGACGGTCGCGGCGCCCGAGACCATCTTCGTCAGCCACTCGCCGCCGCGGGACACGCGCTGCGACCTGATCGGCGCGCGGCGGCACGTGGGCTCGCGAGCGCTGCGCCAGTTCATCGAGCACTATCAGCCGCCGCTGGTGCTGACCGGCCACATTCACGAGTCGCCACGCGTTTCGCAGTCGTACCGCGACTCGATTGGTCGCACCGTGGTGGTCAATCCCGGCCAGTTCGGCACCTCGCGACTGGCGGGGGTGTGGTTCGATCCGGCCGATCCGGCAGGAACGCTCCGGCACACGCTGTATGGGTGAGCCGTGGGCGATTTGAGCCACGATTTTCGAGGGTGCTAGACTGGTGTCAATGCGACGATTCCGTGGCCTGTTGGTTCTGGCGGTGATGCTGCTGCCGGGGGTTCCCTTCGCCGGCGCGCCTCCCGCGCCAGCGGGTCCTCAATGGCGCACCTGGAACGACGGCATGCGCCAGGCCGCGGCCAGTGGCCGGCCGGTGCTGGTGGACGTCTACACCACCTGGTGTGGCTGGTGCCGGAGAATGGATCGCGACGTCTATTCCCGCGACGACGTCGCCCGCTACCTGCGTGACCGGTACGTGACGGTGCGGCTCGACGCTGAATCCCAGGACGCCGCCGAATACCTGGGCCGGCGCTACACCTCGGCGCAGATCGCGCAGCATTTCCAGGTGTCGGGCTACCCGACCACGATCTTCCTGCGCGCCTCGGGGGAGCACATGGCCAACGTCCCGGGCTACGTCGAGCCCGATCGCTTCCTGCTGCTGCTGCGCTACGTGGCCGAAGGCCACGCCGACCGCAACGAGCCGTTCACCGATTTCGAGCGACAGCAGACGACCGGACGCGGCGCTCACTGAGCGCGGCGCGGACGAATCGCGTGTCGCTCCTCGCCGGCCGCCTCGAGGCGCTCGACACCGAGACCACCGGCATGAGTCCCGCGTCCGGCCACGTGCTCGTGGAGTTGGCGCGCGTGCGCCTCGAGAACGGCGAGATCGCCGAGCGCTGGTCGAGCCTGGTGCGGCCCGGGCGGCCGGTCCCCGCCGACGCCGCCGCGGTCCACGGCATCACCGATGCGATGGTCGCCGACGCGCCGCTCCCCGGCGAGGTGGCGCCGATCTTCCGGAACGGCTGTGGCGACGCGATGCTGGTGCTGCACAACGCGCCGTTCGATCTACCGTTCCTGGCCGCCTTCCTGCGCGGCGCCGGGGCGCGGCCGCTGTGGAATCCGGTGGTGGACACGCTCGGCCTCGCGCGCGGGTTGTTCGGGTCCGGCAGCAATTCGCTGGGCGCGCTGGCGGCGAGATTTTCGCTGCCTGCCGAATCGGCACATCGCGCGCTCGGTGACGCGCTCACCACCGCGCGTCTGTTCCTGCTGCTCGCCGAACGCTGGGAGCGCGAGAGGGGCATCCGCACGCTGGCGGAGCTGGCGGCGGCGAGCCAGGACGTGGTGCGCCTCGCCGGGCGTCGGTGATAGCATCCGCGCCCCGAACTCCGATGTCCTCATCCCTCAGGAGCCCATGACCACTCATCCCGGACCCACCGTCGGCCAGCGCGCCCCGGAGTTCAAGCTCAAGGGGCCCGGCGGCCAGCCGGTCTCGCTCTCGGACTTTCGCGGCCGGCGCCACGTCGTGCTGGCGTTCTTCCCGCTCGCCTTCACGCCGGTGTGCTCGCACCAGCTTCCCGAGCTGGAGCGCTCGCGAGCGCGCCTCGAGTCGCTGGGCGCGACGCTGCTGGGCTTGAGCGTCGACAGCTGGCAGACGAACGAGGTGTTCGCGCGCCAGCTCGGGATCGGCTTCCCGCTGCTCTCGGATTTCAAGCGCGAGGTGAGCCGCGCCTACGGGGTGTTGGATGAGGAGCGCTTCTACAGCGGCCGCGCGGTTTTTCTCGTGGATCGGGACGGACAGCTGGTCTACTCCGACGTGAGCGCGAACCCCGGCGACATGGCGCAGATCCCGAGCGTCGCGGCCTTGATCGGGAGTCTCGAAGCGCTTCCGCGCTGAAACGCGGCGCCGGAGTCGCGCATGCGCCATCGCCAGCCCCGAGTGCTGATCGTCGGACCCGACGCGGAATGGGCGCGCACGCTCGCGGCATTTCTCCGCGGCCGGGGGATGCAGGTGCGGGTCGCGCACGACGACGAAACCGCCTACAACGCGCTCGACGACTCGCGCGTGGACGCGCTGATCGCGCCGCTCCGGGCGCCGCGCATCGACGGGCTTGCTTTGCTGAGACGTGCGCGCGCGCGGGTCCCCGAGGCGAGCGTGATCCTGACCGGCGAGGGGGCGGATCTCGAGCGAGGGATTCGCGCCATGCGCGAGGGTGCGGCCGAGTTCGTGATCGGCGCGCTGATCCCCGAGCGGGCCCTGGCCATGCTCGAGCGAGGGTTCGAGCGCCAGGCGCTGGCGGCGCGCCTCGAGCAGGCGGAGGCGCGGCTCGACCAGCGCTATGGCCTGTCTCACCTGGTCACCCACTCGGCCGCGATGCGCCGCGTGCTCGAGCAGATCGGACAGGTGGCGGCGACCCGGGTCCCGGTCCTGATCCTGGGCGCGCCGGGCAGCGGCCGGCGCATGGTGGCGCAGGCCATCCACCAGAACGGGCCGCGGCGAGACGAGCCGTTCGTGTGGGTGGCGTGCGACGTGTTGACGCGCGAGGAGGCCGAGAGCGAGCTGTTCGGCCAGGATTCGGATTCGCCGGCCGGAGGGCCGCGCGCCGGCCGCTTCGAGCGCGCCGACGGCGGTACGCTGTTCCTCGGCGAAGTGGGCGCGCTTCCGACGCCGGCCCAGGCGGCTCTGTTGCGCGCGCTCCACGACCGGAGCTTTGTGCGCGTCGGCGGCCGCGAAACGCAGAGCGCGGACGTGCGGGTACTGGCCGCGACCGAGCGCGATCTTAGCGCGGAAGTGGCGGCCGGGCGATTCCGCAGCGACCTGGCGGAGCGGTTGAGCACGGTGCGCATCCAGGTACCGGCGCTGCGCGAACGGAGCGAGGATCTGCCGCTGCTGATTCAGCGCATGCTCGCGGAACTCAATCGCGAATACGGTCGCCGCGTCACCGGCGTCACCCGCGGCGTGCTCGAGCGCTTCGCGGCGTACGCCTGGCCCGGCAACGTGCGTGAGCTGCGCGACCGGCTCGAGTCGATGGTGGCGCTCGCCGACGGGAAGCGCTCGCTCGAGGTGTCGGATCTTCCCGCCGAGCTTCAGGGTCCGGCCGAGCGCCGGGCGCTCAGCGTCACGGTCGGCATGACGGTTGAAGAAGTGGAACGCGAGTTGATTTCGGCGACGCTCAGGCGCGTGGCCGGCGACAAGCGCCGCGCTGCCGCGCTCCTGGGGATCGGGCTCCGGACGCTCTACAGGAAAGTGCGGGAATTCGGGCTGGGCTGAGGGTTCCGGCAACGCGGACCGCGGCTCCGCGGGCAAGCCTAAACCACCGCCGCCGCGCCGCCGATAACTCGGACGCGTTCTTCATGGAAGAAACCGCGCCCGATGACTGAACCCGAGAAGCCCCTCGCCGACGACGACCGCCCACCGGCGGTCGAGCCGCCGCCTGCCGAGCGACCCGACTGGCTGGTAGGCGCCGATGAAGGCGTCGCCGCCGAACAGGGCCGGCAGAAGGTCGCCGGCACGCCGCTGCCCTTCAAGCTGAGCTCGGCAGCCGATCGCGCGTCGGATCCGGAAGTGATGAAGGCGCCAGAGGAGACGGTTCGCCCGCTCGCTCCCATGAGCGGGACGCCGCCCGGCGTGGTGCCTCCGAATCCGATTCCGCCCGCTGCCCCGAAACCGGTGGCCTGGACTGCGGCGGCGAGCAGCGTTCCGACGCTGAAGACGCCGGCCGTGGCGCCGGCGACCTCGACTCCGAAGTCGCCGGCCGCCGCAGCGCCCGCGGCTCCAGCGCGCGGGGGCGCCCGCTCGAATGCCGTTGCGAGCGAGCCGCCGGTGCGCACGCCGCTGCCGGATCTCGATCCGCCCGCCGGGGGCGAGGAAGCACAGGCGCTGGCCACCGTCGAAGCGCCGCCGCCACGCCCGCGCCCGCGGGTTCGCCCGCTCGAAGAGCCGTGGTGGGTGATCCTGCTCGACGCGCTGCGGGCCAATCGCCCGATTCAACTCGGCATTCTGGGCGGTGGGCTGGTCGTGCTGACCTGCTGGCTGTTCTGGCCGCACTCCGAGCCCGGCGTCTCGCTGCGCAATCTGCGCAAGGACCCCGCCCGCTGGGACGGGCACATCGTGCGCGTCGAGGGCAGGGTCGGCGACGTCTTCCCGATGGGAGATGGGTACGCCTTCAATCTCCACCAGGGCCGCGACACCATCGTGGTGTTCACGCGCGCTCACAAGCCCGAGCCACGGCAGAACGTCACCGTGGTGGGATCGGTGACCACCGGGTTCCTCGACGGCACCGCCCGCCAGGCGATCTTCGAGAACTGAGCGCCCGCCTACCCCTCGTGGCAGCCCCGGCCACGACCTGCCAGACCAGCCGTGCCATTTGGGCACAATGACTTGCGCCTCGCCGAATCAAATTCGGCAATTCAAGACATTGCAATAAGTTGCTCATCCGACTTGCACGTTACACGCGCCCACACTATTTTCTCGTCGTCCGCGGGCTCTGAGCCCGCGCCGCGACGCGCGAGCCCCCGTTGAATGCGGGTTCGCGGCGCGCGACCGAACGCGCGGCATCGCGACGCGTTCGCACATCACTTCGAACACGCCCCATTTCGGGCACCTGTCACGTGGAGGAGGAGTCACCATGAACGTCCGGCCTCTTTCCGACCGCATTCTGGTTCGGCGCATCGAGGAGAAGGAGACGGTTCGCGGCGGGATCATCATTCCCGACACGGCCAAGGAGAAGCCTCAGGAGGGCGAGGTCGTAGCCGTGGGCCCCGGCCGCCTGACCGAAGAGGGCAAGCGCATCAACATGGACGTGAAGCAGGGCGATCGCGTGCTGATCGGCAAGTACAGCGGCACCGACGTGAAGATCGACGGCACCGAATACGTCATCCTCCGCGAAGAGGATGTGCTGGGAGTGCTCACCAAGTAATTCCACCTCGCGCCCGGCCACCGCGCAGGCGGATCGGCGGCGCGAAGACTCGATAGGAGGCAGCGATGGCTGCGAAGCAGTTGCTGTTCAGTGGTGAGGCTCGCGCCAAGATTCTCGAGGGCGTGGAGCAGCTCGCCCGTGCGGTCAAGGTCACGCTCGGACCGCGCGGCCGCAATGTCGTGCTCGACAAGAAGTGGGGATCGCCGACCGTCACCAAGGACGG
>DATKAB010000016.1 GCA_035498555.1 Candidatus Sulfotelmatobacter sp. | reverse complement strand
CACGACGACGCCCCCGGCCGGCTCTACATGCAGAACCACGGCGGCTGGGCGAACTGGGACGGCCCCGGCGGCCCGCGCCCCGACATCGGCGTGCTGCGCAGCGACGATCACGGCAAGTCCTGGCGCTCGATCGCGAAGGGGCTGCCGACCGACTTCGGCTTCCCGATCGTCGTCCACCCGGACGACGCCGACACGGTGTACGTGATGCCGCTCGAGCCGATGACGCGCACCTGCCCCGGCGGTTCGCCGGCGGTGTGGCGGAGCGAGGACGGCGGCGATTCGTGGCGGAAGCTCAACAAGGGGCTGCCGAAGAAGCAGAGCTTCTTCACGATTCAGCGCGACGCGATGAGCGTGGATCGCATGAAGTCGCCGGCGCTCTACTTCGGCACCACCACCGGCCAGGTCTGGATCGGGCGCGACGGAGGCGAGGAGTGGGAGTGCCTCTTCGACTCCCTGCCACCGGTGCACTGCGTGAAGGTCGCGGTGGCCTGAGGCCGGATCAGGCGCGAGGACTCAGGGTTCGTCGGATTCGGGTGCGATTCGCCCGAACGCAATTCCAATCCGCGCCGACAGCACCACGGAGCTGATGTCGTTCTCGGATCCAAGCCCGAGCGTGCGCAGCTCGGCGAACCAGCCGGTGCCCGGCGACCGCGCCCGCATGAGGCCGGCGGTGAAGTAGGCGCCGCCGGCGATCACCGTGCCGTGCGAGACCAGCGAGTCCACCACGCCGTGCGTCTCGAACTTGAGCGAGGCGCCGCCCAGCGTAATGCCGCCTTCCACGTACGGCAACGTGCGCGCGGCGCGGCGCGGATACCAGCGCACGCCCGCCCGCAGCAGGACATATTTCGAGGGCGAGGTGGTGAGGATCGAGTCGCCGCTGCCTTTCGCGACGATCCCGCTCGGCTGGGCGCCGAAGCGCAGGAACTCGATCCCCGTCGTGGCCGCGAAGCGCGACCCTTGCATCGGACGCACGCCGCCGAAGTCCACTTCCCATCCGACCGGCCGATTGACGTCCTCGAGCGAGCCGGTCTGCCAGGGAAGTCCCGCTCCAACGAAGCCGACGGCGGGAACCTCCGCCGCGACCGCGCGTGCGGACCCGACGATGGCCACCACGAGCGCGGTCGCCACTGCGCGCAACCAGACGTCTGCTGTCTTCCCTCTGCCCACGCTCCCCTCCACGACCGATCCCTTCGGACAGCCGGGTTATCGGCCAGGAGCTGGCGAGACCTTGGGGCTCGGACCGAACGTTGTCCGGGAGGTCGCGGGCACGGCGTTTCGCCCGTGGCGGAAGTCCTTGCTCGCAGTCCGCACCGCTGGCACGATCAGCGGACTAGAGGCGCGTCCCGCCGCTCTTCGCGGGCGATGATCGATGGATCGCGTGTCACGACTTCAGGCCCAGCCGATTGGAATTCGGTGCACCCCGATGTCGAAATCCGACCCGCCCGAACGACTAACCGGTGTTCACGGCGTACCCAACCCCAACTCGGGAGGAAGTCATGAAGTACCTGTGCCTGATCTATGACGACGAGAAGTCCATGGCCAGGATGTCGAAGAGCGACTCCGACGCGCTCATGGGCGAGTACTTCGGTTTCACCGAGAGCATCAAGAAGACCGGGCATTACATTGGCGGAGAAGCGCTTCAGCCCGTGGCGACCGCCACCACGGTGAGGGTCCGGAACGGCAAGGTCTCGACCACCGACGGTCCGTTCGCCGAGACCAAGGAGCAGCTCGGCGGCTTCTACTTCATCGAGGCGCGCGATCTGAACGACGCGATCCAGGTGGCCTCGCGCATCCCATCCGCCCGCCTGGGCTCGATCGAGGTGCGCCCGATCGTCGACTTCTCCAAGGAACAGGCGGCGCGCGAAGCGGCCCAGTCCGCCCGGGCCTGATTCGCCCGTGTCGAGCGGCGAGACCACCGCGCGAGGGAGGATCGAGGCCCTCTATCGCTCGGAGTCTCGCCGCGTCCTCGCCACGCTGATTCGCCTGCTTGGCGACTTCGACCTCGCCGAAGAGGCGCTCCACGAGGCGTTCACCGCCGCACTCGACCGCTGGCCCGAGACCGGCATTCCGGCAAGTCCCCGCGCCTGGCTGGTCTCGACCGGGCGATTCAAGGCGATCGACGCGCTCCGACGCCGTGCCCGCCACGACGACAAGCTGAAGGAGCTGGCCCACCAGATCGAGGGCGCGCCGGCATGGGACGCAGATCTGGAGGATCAGGCGCTCGAAGACGACCGGCTGCGCCTGATCTTCACCTGCTGCCATCCCGCGCTCACCCCCGATGCCCAGATCGCCCTGACTCTGCGCACGGTCTGCGGGCTCAACACCGAGGAGATCGCGCACGCCTTTCTCACCCAGCCCTCGACGCTGGCGCAGCGAATCGTGCGCGCCAAGTCGAAGATTCGCGACGCGGGGATCCCGTACGAGGTGCCGCAGCGGGCCGATCTGCCGGAGCGGCTCGAGGCGGTGCTCCACGTCGTCTACCTGGTGTTCAACGAGGGCTATTCGCGCTCGTCGGGCGAAACGCTCATGCGCACCGATCTTTCCGAAGAGGCCATTCGGCTCGGCCGCCTGATCGTGGACCTGCTTCCCGAGCCGGAGGCGATCGGGCTGCTGGCCCTGATGCTGCTCCAGGAGTCGCGGCGCGGCGCGCGGACCTCGGCGGGGGGCGAAATGGTGTTGCTCGAGGATCAGGATCGCACGCTCTGGGACCGGGATCGGATCGCCGAGGGGATCGCCCTGGTCGAGCGGGCGCTGGGCTCTCGGCGCTTCGGTCCCTACTCGATTCAGGCCGCGATCGCCGCGGTGCATGCCGAAGCCCCGACGGCGGCCGCCACCGACTGGGCGCAGATCGCGGGACTCTACGACGTGTTGCTTCGGGCCGAGCCCTCGGCGGTGGTCGAGCTCAATCGGGCTGCCGCGATCGCCATGCGCGACGGGCCGGCGGCAGGCCTCGATCTGATCGATGCGCTGCTCGCCCGCGGTGAGCTGCCCGACTATCTGCACGCGCACTCCGCGCGCGCCGATCTCCTCCGGCGGCTCGGACGGCGGGAGGAAGCGGCCTGCGCTTACGCTCGCGCCCTCGAGCTGGCGCGGCAGGAGCCGGAGCGGCGTTTTCTCGAACGCCGGCTTCGCGAGCTGGCCTCGGCGAGCTGATGGCCGTCGAATTCCTGCCCCGGCTGCCCCAAGCTTCCCCCACAAGTGTCCGGCCGGGATCAGGTCGACCGGCGCCGCCGCCATTTTCGGAACCCCGCCGAACTCCCGAGGCATCGCAAAGGCGCGGGTCGCGTCCCGCCAGTGTCGGATCCACACGGGCCACGGGAAGGCGAACACGATGTCCACACTCGTCAGCAGCCTGTTCCGCTCGCGCGCGAGCGCCGAGTACGCGGTGGTGGAGCTGGTCAAGGCCGGTTTCTCGCCGGGTGAAATCAGCTTGCTCATGTCCGATCGCACGCGGCGTCGCGAGTTCGCAGGATCGCACGATGCCGAGCGGGTCAACGAGCTGGCGGCGGGAGAGCCGTTCGCCAGCGCGGGCGTGGCGGGACTCGGCATCCAGCGCCCGCTTGCTTTCGCCGATTCCCGCTTCGTGGGCTCGGGGCCGATCGTGACCGCGCTCGCTTCGCCCGATCCAGACGCGCCGTCGCAGGGTCTCGCGGACGCGTTGATCGGCCTTGGCATCCCCGAGCACGAGGCGCGTTCCTTGCAGCGTGAAATCCGGCACGGGCGGATCATGGTCGGCGTGCTGCTGGACGAGGACCCGATGCCCGGGGCCGAGCATCCGCGCCGCGAGTGGAACCGCGAAGAGCTGGAAGAGGTGGAACGCCTCGCCTGAGGCCCCGGAGCCAAGCCGCTGACCGCCGTCGCGATCCTCTTCTCCCTCTTCGTCGCCCTGACCGGCTTCTACGTGTTGAAGCCCGCGAACTGGGGCGGGCCCGGCATGCTGGGGGCAGCCGCACTCATGTTCCCGCTGCATCTCCTGGTGCTGAGCGGGATCGGCCTGATCCTGACGATCGCGGCGGTCGGCGCCGGAATCCCGCTCGCGTCCGTGCTTTTCGGCCTGTCGACTGCAGCCACCGTGATTCTGGCCGTCGCGCCGTGCGTCGCCCTCTGGAGCCTCGCGCGCCGCGAGCACGTGCCGCTCTCGCTCGGCCAGTACCTGGCCGCCGGCCTGTCGCCGAATCGCGGCGGGCCGCGTCCTTCGTTGAGCCGGTCGTACGCGACCATCGACGGCCAGGATCTGATGCTCGACGTCTGGAGAAGCAGGGCGAGCGCGAATCGGCCGCGCCCGGCAATCGTCAAGGTGCACGGCGGTGGGTGGGTGCTCGGAGAACGTGGCGAGGGTCCGATGTGGAACGAATGGCTGAACCAGCGGGGCTTCGACGTGTTCGACGTCGACTATCGCCTGCCGCCTCGCGCCACGTGGCGCGATGAAGTCGCGGACGTCAAGAGCGCCATCGGCTGGGTCGCAACCCATGCCACGGAGCTTGAGATCGATCCGGCGAGGATCAGCGTGTGGGGCATGTCGGCCGGCGGGAATCTCGCGATGCTGGCCGCCTACAGCATGGGTGACCCGCGGCTGCCGGCCTCCACCCCGGAGCCGGCGGTGAAGATCCGCTGCGTGATCAACCTCTACGGATCGTCCGAGCTCGAGCGCCAGCACGCGTCGGGCGGCAGTCCCGACAACGAATCGCTCGCGATCCGGCGTTACGTCGGCGGCTCTCCGGAACAGTTCCCCGATCGCTACCGATTGCTTTCGCTGATCGGTCATGTCGACGCGAAGTCTCCGCCGACCCTCACGCTCCTCGGCGCGAGCGATCGTATCGTGCCGATCGATCAGGCCACCCTCCTCGATCGGGCCCTGGCCGCCGCCGGCGTCGTTCGTGAGACCTGGCTGCTGCCCGCCACCGATCATGCCTTCGACGCGAACTGGGGCGGATTCGCAACACAATTCGCGCGCGCCCGGATCGAAGCCTTCCTGAATCGCCACTCCTGAACGGCGTGATAGACTGCGCGGCCTCGGAGGAACCGCGTGAGTCCATCCAGCCGGGCGAGCGAAGGTCCGCGGACGATTCGGGCAGCGGTCCCGTTCGTCGTGCTCGGCGTTCTTCTCGCCGCAGGTTGCGGACAACCCGCCGCGCATCCCGCCGGAGGCGAGATCGCGTTCACCATCCGCACCTTCGAGCGGAAGAGCGCCGGCTGCGACAGCAACGGCGCCTGCGCGCACATTCGCATCGACTACCCGGAGATCGCCGGCGCCCCGAGCCCGGCCGCGCGTGAATCGCTCCAGTCCTGCATCTTCGGCTGGGTGCTCCGGAGCCCGGTGGACTCCCTGCCGCTCGCGAGCGCCGAGGCCGCCATGCAGGCCTACCTCGACGCGTATGCGAAATTCCGCCGCTCGTTCCCGAACGCCATGGCACGCTGGGATGCCGATCGGCGCGCGACCATCCTGCCCAGTCCGCCGGGCATCGCCACGCTCGCCGCCACGGTGTTCGAATACAACGGCGGCGCGCACCCCAACACCGTGACGCACTTCGCGAGCCTCGACGTCTCGAATGGACGGCGGCTCCGGCCCGACGATCTGCTGCTCGCGGGCTCGGCGCCCCAGCTCGTGCAGCTCGCCGAGCAGGCGTTTCGCCGGGCCCGCCGACTTCCCGCGTCGTCGGCGCTCGCCGATTCCGGTTACTGGTTCCCGAACGGCTTTCACCTGCCGTCGGAGTTCGCGGTCACGCCTCAGGGCTTCCGCTTCTACTTCAATGCCTACGACGTTGCCCCGTACGTGATGGGCCCCACCGATTTCACGGTTCCCTATTCGGAGCTGTCGAGCCTGATTCGCCGGGATGGGTTGTTGAGAAGCAAGGCCAATTCATGAGGAGGGCCGTCGTGATGACGACTCAATCGATGCGCGTCGTTCGAATCGTGTCCATGCTGTGCCTTCTCGCCCCCTTGTCGAGTTGCGGTAGGAAGGGCGGAGCATCCTCCTCGTCGAGCTCGATGTCCTCTTCGGGAGCGGCGACCCGGGAGTCCACCGCCACCTCGGGATCCTCCATGAACTCGGCTTCGGGCGCCGGCACCGGCGCCGCAGCGGGCGCAGCGGCCGGTGCGAAGCCATCGGCGGCGCGCGTCAATCCGCATCCCGGGCTTGCCTCGAGCGAGTGGCAGGTGGACGAGATCGAAGGCCAGGCGGTCGTGACCCAGTCCCATGCGTCGCTCTCCTTCGGCACCGGAGGCAAGGTCGCCGGCAACACTGGCTGCAATCAGTTCAGCGGCTCGGCCAGGCTCGCGGGCTCCTCGGTGCACTTTTCGCCCATGGCGTCCACCAGGAAGGCCTGCCAGCCCGAGCTGATGTCGCAGGAGACGCGCATGATGAAGGCGCTGGGAGGCGTGACGGGCTACCTCGTCGACACCACCGGCGTGCTTCATCTCAATGGCGCCGACGGCACGACCCTGATGAAGCTCACGCGCGCGACGCAGTAGACCCGTCGCGCGATCGTCTCATGGCTGCGGGGGAGAGGCGGCGCCAGCAGGCGCTCGAAGTTCGCAGCGAGGAACAGCGGGTCGAAGCCAAGAGCGCCGTTTTCCAGAAGGAGCTCGGGCTCTTCGACCTGGTGCTCACCCAGATCGTGTTCGTGGTCGGAACCATCTGGGTGGGTACCGCGGCCAAGCTCGGCGACCACCAGCTGTTCTTCTGGCTGCTCGCGATCGCCACCTTCTACCTGCCGCTGGCGGCGGTGGTCATCGAGCTCAATCGCCTGATGCCGCTCGAGGGCGGCCTCTATCAGTGGGCGAAGCTCGGATTCAACGAGTTCATCGGCTTCATGGTGGCGTGGGATCTCTGGATCTTCGCGATCTTCGTGATGTCGGGAATCGGACTCACGGTGGTGACGAATCTCGCCTACGCGCTCGGCCCCGGCGCCCACTGGATCGCGCAGAGTCGCTGGTTCACCACGATTTTCAGCTGCGCGCTGGTCGGTGTTCTGGTCGGGGTCTCGACCCGCGGACTGTCGATCGGCAAATGGATCCACAACGCCGGCGGCCTGCTGCTCTCGCTCACGTTCCTCACCCTGGTGCTGCTTCCCTTCGCGGCCGTGCTGGCCGGGAAGCTGCCGTACTACCACCCGCTCCGCTGGGCGGTGCCTTCGTTTTGGCGGAGCGGGGACGGAATGCTCGGCAACAATCTCAACATCTTCAGCAAGCTCGCGCTGGGAGCCCTCACGGGATTCGAATACGTGGCGATTCTCGCCGGGGAGTGCAGGACACCGGGCCGCAGCATCGGGCGCTCGGTGGTGATCGCCGCGCCGATCATCGCGTTGATGTTCATCCTCGGCACCTCAGCGGTCCTCGCATACGTCGGACCGGAAGAGGTGGATCTGATCGGACCGATGGCGCAGGTGCTGAGCCGCGGTCTCGGTCAGTTCGGTGTGGTGGCCGGGGGCGTGGTCTCGCTGGTGATCTTCGCGCTGATCGGCCGCATGGTGGCGCTGATGAGCATCTATCTCACCGCCAACGCCCGCTTGCCGATGGTGGCCGGCTGGGACGACTTGCTGCCGAAGTGGTTCACGCGACTCCATCCGCGATTCCACACTCCGGTCAATTCGATTCTGGTGGTCGGCGCGACGGCGCTGGCGTTCGGGCTGCTGGGGATTCTCGGGGTCGGCATGCAGGAGGCGTTTCAACTGCTCGACAACGCCGCCGGCATCTTCTACGCCTCGACCTACGTGGTGTTGTTCGCGATCCCGCTGTTCGCGGCCGAGCGCGTCGGGCTCCGGGCGCCGCTCTGGCTGAAGATCGCGTGCGTCTCCGGAGCGCTGGTTTCGATCCTCTACATCGGCTTCACCATCGTGCCGATCGTCCACGTCGAGAATCGCCGCTGGTTCGCCCTCAAGCTGATCGCGGTCGCGCTGGCGCTCAACCTCGCCGGAGTGGCGCTCTACCGCGCGGGCCGGCGCCGTCCGGCGTTCGAAGCGGGCACGCCGGGCACCACACCCGCCTAGCCCCACTGGCAGGATCCGTGGGAACGTTGTCATTGTGCGCTCGCCGCCGAGGCCCCAGATTCGAGGCATGTCGAGGCGGCCCGGAGGGAATGGCGACGAGCGGCGCGGCGGAAGAACGCGCCGCGTCGCCATGCTCGCATTTCCCGACGTGCAAGTCCTCGACGTCACCGGGCCGCTCGAGGTGTTCTCGCGCACCTCGCGCTGGCTGCTGGAGCAGGGCCTGCGCCGCGACCCGGCCTATGCGGTCGAGATCATCGGCCTCGAACGTGGCCCGTTCCGCGCCTCGTCTGGCCTTCGCCTCTACGCGGATCACGGTTTCCGCGAAATCGGTGCCGGCCTCGACACGCTGTTGATCGCGGGCGGCGTCGGCGCGCATCGCTATTGCACCGACGCCGCTCTTCTGAGCTGGATCCAGAGACAATCGAAAGTGGTGAGACGCCTGGCTTCGGTCTGCACCGGCGCGTACTTCCTCGCCGAAGAGCCCTCCTTGCTGAAATACTTGTCGAGATTGATCGCGACCACGCGCAGGCCCCGAGACGCGTAGCGTTGCTGGATCGACCGCATCCAGGGGAACGACCGCTTGCAGGGCTCGCACCGCTGCCCCGCGCCACGCCGGCCGGCGACAGCGCGAGCAGGCAGGCACTCAGCACCCCGGCCGTCCGCATGAGGTTGTGACCGCGAATGTTCACGTCAGTTGGACTCGCGAGCCCGCGGCGTCAGGCGGGCGATGAGACACGGCTGGGGCATGTCTTGGCCATTGATACCCGCGACACGGCCGCCGGGTTCAGATGCCGAGGCCTTCTTGACGTCGCCGAAACTTCTCGCGCGGGCCTGACACCTGTATTACAACTCCCCCGATACCGTCGACCCGTGCGGGCCGTACCACCCCACGGGCGTCGTCCCACGAGGGAGGTCGCCGCCATGCTCCATCTGGATACCGGCAACACCGCGTTCATGCTGCTGTGCAGCAGTCTGGTGATGCTGATGACGCCGGGGCTCGCGTTCTTCTACGGCGGGCTGGTGGGCCGGAAGAACGTGCTCGCGATCATGATCCAGAGCTTCATCTCGCTGTGCTGGACCACGGTGGTCTGGTACACGTGCGGCTACTCGCTGTGTTTCTCGGGCGGCGAGGGCGGTGTGATCGGCAATCTCCACATGGCGTTCCTCCACGGCGTCAATCTCATGTCGCCGTCGCCGAACGACAGCATCCCGCTGCTCGTCCATGTCGCCTACCAGATGATGTTCGCGATCATCACGCCCGCGCTGATCACCGGGGCGTTCGCCAATCGCGTGACCTTCAAGGCCTACTTCATCTTTCTCACGCTCTGGCTGCTGCTGGTCTACTTCCCGTTCGTGCACATGGTGTGGGGGAACGGACTGCTGGCCAAGTGGGGCGTACTCGATTACGCCGGCGGCATCGTGGTGCACAACACTGCGGGAATGGCGGCGCTCGCCTCGGTGATCTATGTCGGCCGGCGGCGCGTCCAGGACACCGGACCGCACAGCATTCCGCTGGTGGCGCTGGGCACCGGGTTGCTGTGGTTCGGCTGGTACGGCTTCAACGCCGGCAGTGAATTCCGGGTGGACGCCACCACCGCGGCCGCGTTCATCAATACCGATCTCGCCGCCTCCTTCGCCGGCGTCGCCTGGATGCTGGTCGAATGGGCCACCACCCGGAAGCCCAAGTTCCTCGGACTCCTCACCGGCTCGGTGGCCGGGCTCGCCACCATCACTCCGGCCGCCGGCTACGTCTCGCCGCAGAGCGCGGTGCTGATCGGCATCATCTCCGGCATCGTCTGCTTCTACGCGGTGGCACTCAAGAACCAGCTGCGCTGGGACGACGCGCTGGACGTGTGGGGGGTGCACGGCGTCGGCGGATTCATCGGCATCGTGATGCTCGGAGTATTCGCCACCAAGGCCTACAATCCGGCCGGCGCCGACGGCCTGCTGGCCGGCAACCCGACGTTCTTCGTCCACGAGTGCGTGGCGGTGATCGGCTCGTCGATCTGGGCGTTCGTCTTCACCCTGGGGATGCTGTGGGTGATCGATCGCGTGACCCCGGTGCGCGTCGAGGAATCGCACGAGCACGTGGGTCTCGACGAGGCCCTGCACGGCGAACAGGCCTACGTGGAACTGGGCTGAGCGATATCTTCGCGCCCAGGATTCCGCCGTCATGAGCAAGCCCGTCATTCTCGCGGTTGATGACGACGCGGAGGTGTTGGCGGCCATCGAACGGGACCTCCGCCAGCGCTACCGTTCCGACTACCGCGTGATCAAGGCCGCTTCGGGCGCGGAGGCGCTCGAAGCCGCGCGCCAGCTTGCGACGCGCAACGCGCCCATCGCCCTGTTCCTCGTCGACCAGAGGATGCCGGCGATGTCGGGGCTCGAGCTGCTCCAGCAGGTGCGAGCGCTCCACCCCGGCTCACGGCGGGTGCTGCTCACCGCCTACGCCGACACCGGCGTCGCGATCGCCGGCATCAACGAGATCGGCCTCGACCACTATCTGATGAAGCCCTGGGACCCGCCCGAGCAGCGGCTCTATCCGGTGCTCGACGATCTGCTCTCGGAATGGCGCGCACAGGCCCGCCCTTCCTTCGAGGGCATCCGCGTGCTGGGTTCGGCGTGGTCGCCCGAGTCCTATGCGGTGAAGGAATTCCTCTCGCGCAATCTGGTGCCTTACCAGTGGGTGGATCTCGAGCGCGACCCGGCCGCCCGGGAGCTGGCGCAATCGTTGGCCGGGGACCTGGCCCGACAACCGATCGTGCTGTTTCCCGATGGGACCCATCTCGTGGCTCCGGAGCCGGTCGAGCTGGCGGAGCGGGCGGGACTTCAGACCCACGCCCAGCGCCCTTTCTACGACGTGATCGTGATCGGTGGCGGGCCGGCGGGCCTGGCGAACGCGCTGTACGCCGCGTCCGAGGGACTCCGCGCCGTGCTGGTGGAATCGCGCGCGCCCGGTGGGCAGGCCGGCACCAGCTCGATGATCGAGAACTATCTGGGCTTCCCGTCCGGGGTGACGGGCGCCGACCTCGCGCAGCGCGCCAGCGCACAGGCGCGCCGATTCGGCGCCGAGCTCCTGACCGCGCAGGAAGTCGTGGGGCTTCGGCGCGTGGATCCCTATCGCTTCGTGCGGCTCGCCGACGGCACCGAACTCTCCGCCTACGCCGTGGTGATCGCCACCGGAATGGGGGTGCGAACGCTGGACGCACCGGGTCTCCAGCCCCTTCACGGCCGCGGCGTCTACTACGGCGCCGCGATGACCGAGGCCAGCACCTATCGCGCGAAAGACATCGCGGTGGTGGGCGGCGCCAATTCCGCCGGCCAGGGAGCGCTGTTCTTCTCGCGTTACGTGCGCCGAGTCACCATGCTGGTGCGCGCGCCCGATCTCGCGCCGTCGATGTCGCGGTATCTGATCGACCGCATTCGAGCGGCGCCCAACATCGAGGTGCTGAACGGAGTGGAGGTCGCGGAAGCGCACGGCGACTCGAGGCTCGAATCGGTGACGATCCGCCTGGCGGACTCGGGGGAGACTCGCCGATTGGCGAGTTCGGCGCTCTTCATTTTCATCGGGGTTCAGCCGCACACCGCCGCCTTCGCGGGGACGCTCGAGCTGGATGACGCCGGCTTCATCCTCACCGGCGCCGATTTGCCGCGCGAGCACGGCCAGCCGCGCGGCTGGACACTCGAGCGCGCGCCGATGATGTTCGAGACCAGTGTTCCCGGCGTCTTCGCGGCGGGTGACGTTCGGGCCGGCGCCAATCGCCGCGTGGCGGCCGCGGTGGGCGAAGGCTCGGCGGCGATCTACTCCGTCCACCGCTACCTGCGAACCGTCTAGACGTGACGCCCGACCCGCAGGTACAGGACTCCGATCGGGACGATCGTCTCGCGAGTCTGCTCGCCCATCGGACGCTGGCCGGGGCGCCGCGCGAGGAGTTGGAATGGGTGGCGCAGCACTCCTCGCGACGTCGTTACCAGGTCGGCGAGGTCGCCACCCGAAAGGGCGAACCGGAGCGCTGGCTTCAGATCCTGCTGGCGGGCCATCTGGCAGCGGTCGTGAATCGCGGCGCGGGCTCGCGCCGGCTGATCGGCTGGCGCGGTGGCGACGTGTGCGGGCTCCTGCCTTACTCGCGCGGCGGTTCGCCACCGGGCGATACCGTCGCCGAAGAGCCGACCGAGATGCTGCTGGTCCATCAGGACCGCTTCCCCGAGATGATTCGCGAGTGCCCGCGAGTGACCGCGCTGTTGGTGCACGCGATGCTGGATCGTGCACGGTTCTTCACCTCGAGCGATTCCCACGACGAAAAGCTCGTGTCGCTGGGCAAGCTCGCCGCCGGGCTCGCCCACGAGCTGAACAATCCGGCCTCGGCCGCAGCGCGAAGCGCGCGCCGGCTGGTGCAAACCCTGGCTGAAGCCGAAAAGGCGGAACGCCGGCTCGAAGGCGTCCCGATGAGCGAGGCGCAGCGCCTCGCCCTCGACACCGTGCGCCACCAGTGCGAGCCGCTGGCTGGTGGCGTCGCTCGTTCACCGATCGAGCGCGCCGACCGTGAAGAAGCGCTGGCCGCGTGGCTCGACGAGCACCGGCTCGACCCGGACATCGCGCCGCCGCTGGTCGACAGCGGCGCTCGGCTGGAATCGCTCGACGCGCTGGCACAGAGCTTCTCGGGAGAGGCGCTCGACGCCGCGCTCCGCTCGATCGCGGCCGGCTGCGCGGCCAGGACGCTCGCCGCAGAGATCGAAGTATCGGCTTCCCGCATTCACGAGCTGGTCGCAGCGATCAAGGGATTCACCTACATGGATCGCGCGCTGACGCTCGAGCCCACCGACCTGAAGCGCGGGATCGTCGAGACCGTCACCGTGCTCGGCGGCAAGGCGCGCGCGAAATCGGTGGCGATCGATCTCGATCTCGCACCCGATCTCCCTCGGGTCCCCGCGTTCGGCGGGGAGCTCAATCAGGTGTGGGCGAATCTCCTCGACAACGCGCTTGATGCGGTGGGCGAGAGGGGCCGGATCGAAGTCACGGCACGCCGCGAGCGCGATCAGGTGGTCGTCGAGATCGTGGACGACGGTCCGGGAATCCCTGCCGACATCCGCAGCCGCATTTTCGATCCGTTCTTCACCACCAAACCCGTGGGCAGCGGCACCGGCCTGGGGCTCGACATCGTGCACCGGCTGGTGCTGCGCCATGAAGGCGACGTGGAGGTGGATTCGCGGCCGGGGCGGACCACGTTCCGCGTCAGCCTGCCGCTCCGTCAATCTTCGGCGCGTTCGAATTCCGGATAGGGAGCACCGCCTGACCTCGACGATCGTGCGCACGCGCTAGCGAACCGCTGACATGCGATCGCGGCGCCGTGCTATGGTGCCGCACGCGTGAGCACTCCCCAACGCATCGGCATTTATCCGGTCGAGCGCGAGCTGGGCCGCGGCGGCATGGGCATCGTCTACCTGGGCCGCGATCCCCGGCTCGATCGCCCGATCGCGATCAAGGTGCTCCCCGATCTGTTCGCGGGCGACCCGGAACGCCTGGCGCGCTTCGAGCGCGAGGCCAGGCTGCTGGCTTCGCTGCGTCACCCGAACATCGCCGGGATCTATGGACTGGAGGAATCCGACAGCCGACGCTTCCTCGCCCTCGAATACGTCGAAGGGCCGACGCTCGCCGAGCGAATCGCGCGCGGGCCGTTGCCGATCGACGAATGTCTCGAGATCGCGCGCCAGATCGCCGCGGCGCTGGAGGCGGCGCACGAAGCCGGAGTGATTCACCGCGACCTCAAGCCCGGCAACGTCAAGATCACCCCGGCCGGCGAAGTCAAAGTGCTGGACTTCGGGCTCGCCAAGGGGGCCGGGCTCGCGGAGGCGAGTCCCGACATTTCCCACTCGCCGACGCTCACCCAAGCGCGGACCGACGTCGGCGTGATCCTCGGCACGGCCGCCTACATGAGCCCCGAACAGGCGCGCGGCAAGCCGGTGGATCGGCGCACCGACATCTGGTCGTTCGGCTGCGTGCTGTTCGAGATGTTCACCGGCCGGCAGCTGTTCGGCGGCGAGACCGTTTCCGACACGATCGCGAAGATCCTGGAGCGCGAGCCGCCATGGAGCGAGATCCCATCGGGCGTGCCCGAGCGGATCCGCGAGCTCCTGCGCCGCTGTCTCGAGAAGGATCCGCGCAAGCGCCTGCGGGACATCGGGGACGCGCGCCTCGAGCTCGAGGAGGCCATCTCGGCCCGCACCTCGCAAAGCCGGCGCGCGGCGGCGGAGATCGAGGCGCAGCGTTCCGCGGCGCGGGGGCGGGCACCGCTCTCGACCTGGCTGGTGGCCGGTGCCGCGATGATCGTGGCGCTGCTTGCAATCGCGTGGGCGCTTTCGCGGTCCCCCGGCGGAGCCGTCCGCCGGCTCTCCATCAACGAACCGTTCGGAGCGAGCCTCGACGGGGACGCGGTGGACAACGCCATCTCTCCGGATGGGCGCTGGCTGGTATTCACCGCGTCCGATACCTCCAATACCATTCAACTGTGGGCGCGCGATCTGAGCACCCTCGGCGGGCGCCCGATTCCCGGCACCGAAAACGGGGCCAAGCCGTTCTGGTCGCCCGACAGCCGTTGGGTCGGCTTCTTCGCCGACGGGAAATTGAAGAAGGTGCGTCCCGACGGCGGAGTGCAGGTGATCTGCGCCGCACCCGACAACCGGGGCGGTGGCTGGTCGAAGCAGGGAACGATCGTGTTCGCGCCGGCGGGAGAGAGCCCGCTGTTCGCGGTGAGCGCTTCGGGCGGGGAGCCGCGGCAGGTGACGACCCTCGACAGCACGCGGCACGAGACCTCACATCGCTTTCCGTACTTTCTTCCGGACGGACGGCACTTTCTCTATTCCACGCTGCCGGCGACCGACCGTGGATTCCGAATCCTGGCGGGCTCGCTGGACGGCGGACCGTCGCGCGAGATTCTGACTGCCGACAGCGCACCGGTCTACGCCGCCCCGGGCTATCTCATCTATCTGCGCGATCGCACGCTGGTCGCGCGGAAATTCGATACCCGCTCCCTCACGGCCGGCGGGGAGCCGCTCGCGTTCCCCGACATGCCGGCTACGTCTCAGAGCACCGGATTGCGCGCGGCGACCGTCTCCTCGAACGGGATGCTCGCGTACATGAACGGAGCGGTGACCAACAGCCGTCTGATCTGGTTGGATCGCGCCGGCCGAACCATCGGCGCGGTGCCGGCGCCGGCGGCGCAGTACGGGCTCATCGTGGTGTCGCCCGATGGAACGCACGCGGCCGTGGATCGCATCGTGAGTCCCAACGAGTCGGACATCTGGATTCTCGACCTTGCGCGCGGCGTGAGCAGCCGCCTCACCTACGGGCCGCGCAACAACAACACGGGGATCTGGTCGCCGGACGGCACGCGCATCGCATTCGAGACCAACCGCAACGGCCCATACGACATCTACGTCAAGTCGGTGAGCGGCGCGACCCCCGAAACACCGCTGGTGGTGGGCCAGAGTCTGTTCAAGCACCCGGCCAGCTGGACGCCCGATGGGAAGACCCTGGCTTTCTATCAGATGGATTCGGGCACCGGCTTCGACATCTGGACGGTGCCCGCCGACGGTTCGTTGCCACCCACGCCCTACCTGCGCACCCGGTTCCAGGAAGAGTTCCCCGATATCTCGCCCGATGGGAAATGGCTGCTTTACAACTCCGACGAATCGGGAAGGCCGGAGGAGTACGTGCAATCGTTCCCCACCCCCGGACACAAGTATCAGGTGACCACGGGAGGCGCCCTGCTCGGATTCTGGAGGAAGGACGGGAAAGAGATCATCGCTCTCGGCCCCGATGGTCTGACCCTGCTGGCAGCGGAGGTCACCGAGTCCGGCGAACGCTTCCGCGCCAGCCCGCCACGCCCACTGTTCCGCACGCCGCCCAACGTGAATGGTGTGGGGTTGGTTCGCGACGGCCAGCGGTTTCTGATTCCGATCCCCGAGGGCAAGACCGAGGCGCCTTCGATCACGCTGGTGATGAACTGGCCGACCGAGCTCGCGGCGATCGCGGCCGCCCGGCAATAGAATCCAAAGGAGCGGGCGATGGCGACCAGGTCCGGCATGGTCAGGCTCAAGGGCTCCGAACGCGATGTCCTCCCCGGCGCGCGAGCGGTGGGGGAGTCGAACCCGAGCGATCGGCTGACGCTCAGTCTCTATGTGCGCCGCAATCCGCGAGCCAGCCCGCCTTCGGTGGAGGCACTGGGCGCACAGCTGCCGCGCGATCGACGCTATCTCACCCACGAACAAGTCGAGAAAGCCTACGGGGCGAGTCCCGCCGATCTCGAGCGCGTGGCGAGGTTCGCGGCGACCCACGGACTGGTGGTCGTCCACCGGGACGCGGCGCGCCGTCTGGTGCAGGTCTCCGGTTCCGTCGCCGCCATCAGTGCCGCGTTCGGGGTCACGCTCCGCCAGTACGAGCGGCCCGGCGAGCACTACCGGGGGCGTGAGGGCTTCATTCACGTCCCGAAGAACCTCAAGGGCGTGGTCGAGGCGGTGCTGGGGCTCGACAACCGCCGCGTGGGGCGCTCGTACCTGCGCCGCGCGCGGCGCCGCGGCGAACCGCCCGCGCTGGCGAAGAACGTCCACATCCCGATCGACACCTACTTCCCGCCCCAGGTGGCGAAGCTCTACGACTTTCCCGCCGGCGCCGACGGCACCGGGCAGACCATCGGTATCGTGACCCTCAACGAATCGGGCGGCGGCTACAGCGTGAGCGCGCTCGAGAAGTACTTCACTCACATCCTGAAGCTGCGTATGCCGCAGATCACTGCGGTCGTGGTGCACGGCCGGGGCAACGACCCGCACTTCGGTCCGAGCGTGAGCGAGGACGACGTGACCGACGAGGTCATGCTCGACCTGCAGGTGGCGGGAGCGGCGGCGCCGGGAGCGAAGCTGGTCATGTACTTCAGCGAGTTCACGCAGCAGGGCTGGGTGGATGCGATCACCCGATTCGTCCACGACCGCGAACACCATCCTTCCGTGGTCTCGATCAGTTACGGGAATCCCGAGAAGGACGGGCGGAGCGCCTGGACCGATTCGGCGATCCGGGTGGTCAACGCCGCGTTCGAGGCCGCGGCCGCGAAGGGCATTACCGTGTGCTGCGCCTCGGGTGATGACGGCTCGCACGACGACGCTGGCGACCGCCGCGCCCATGCGGATTTCCCGGCCTCCAGCCCCTACGTGCTGGGCTGCGGGGGCACGCGACTGGTCTCGAGGGGCCAGGCCATCGTCCGGGAGACCGTGTGGAACGATTCGAGTGGCGCGGGCGGCGGAGGAGTCAGCGCATTGTTCCCGGTGCCCCGCTGGCAGAAGTCGGCCAGCGTTCCACCTTCCGCGAATCGGGCGCACCTCCCGGGTCGCGGGGTCCCCGACGTCTCGGGCCTCGCCGATCCGGTCACCGGCTACCAGGTCATCAACGCCGATGGATCATTCGATCCGCGCAATCCGTCCGGAGGGACCAGCGCCACCGCGCCGCTGTGGGCGGCGTTGATCGCGCGCATCAACGAGAAGCTCGGCGTCGCGTGCGGCTATCTGAATCCGCTGCTCTACACGCGGTTTTCGAGCGGCGTGCTCCGCGACATCGTGCACGGCAGTATCGGCGCCTACTCGGCGCGTGAGGGCTGGGACGCGTGCACTGGGCTCGGCAGCCCGGGGGGAACGGCGCTGCTTCGGGCTCTGGGAGGCCACCAGGAAGGGACGCCCGTTCACGCCGGCGCGCTCACGCGCCCGAAACGGGCGCGCAGGAAGCGCTGAGACCGGCTCGCTTGCCCGAGCGAGGTGCGCGATCCATAGTCGCGGCCAGTACCCCCTGACGCGTTTCGCCACGCATGCCCCTCGCCTCCGGTACCCGCCTCGGTTCGTACGAGATCCTTTCGCCGCTCGGCGAGGGAAGCATGGGAGCCGTCTATCTCGCCCGGGATCTGCGGCTCGGCCGCGAGGTGGCGCTCAAGGTCCTGCCACCCGACCTCGCGACCCGGCCCGATCAGCTCGCCCGTCTCGAGCGCGAGGCTCGCGCGGTGGCTTCGCTCAATCATCCCAATATCGTCGTGCTCCATTCCGTCGAGGATGCCGGCTCGACCCGGTTTCTCACCATGGAGCACGTGGTGGGCGAGACTCTCGACCAACTCATCGCGCCCGCGGGCTGGCCGGTCGAGCGCGTGGTAGATCTGGGAGTTGCCCTCGCCGAGGCGCTCGCGGCCGCGCACGACAAGGGTGTGATCCATCGCGACCTCAAGCCCGCCAATGTCATGATCACGAAGACTCGACACGTCAAGGTTCTGGACTTCGGGCTTGCCAAGCTCGAAGCGGAATACGAAGCGCCGATCGCGACCCGCGCGCCGACCGCGCCGCCTCCACTCTCGACTGCGGGGCAGGTCGTGGGCACCGTGCCCTACATGGCGCCGGAGCAACTGCGGGGCGAGGAAGTGGACGGCCGCACCGACCTGTTCGCGCTGGGAGTGGTGCTTTACGAGGCGACTTGCGGCCATCGACCGTTCGACGGCCGCACCTTCGCCGAGGTGAGCTCGGCGATCCTGCGCGATGAACCGGTCCCGCTGGCGCAGGCCCGGCCCGGAGTCCCCGCGGAGCTCGATCGATTGGTGGACCGCTGCCTGCGCAAGCCGCCGCTGGCGCGATTTCAGACCGCGCGAGAGGTGGCGGACGCGCTGCGCCGGCTCAAGCACGCACTCGAGCACGGCGAGCCTGGCGCTCGTTTCGGCGCCGCGCGCGAGCGACTGGCGTCGGTCGCGGTGCTGCCGTTTGTCAATCGGAGCGCCAGCGCCGAGGACGAATATTTCTCGGACGGCCTCGCCGACGAGTTGCTCAATCTGCTCTCCAAGATCCGCGGGCTCCGGGTTGCCGCCCGCGCCTCCTCGTTCCAGTTCAGGGGAACCCGGGAGGACCTCGGGACCATCGGTGCGAAGCTGAACGTCGCCACCGTGCTCGAGGGCAGCGTGCGGAAGAGCGGCCCGCGGGTCCGGATTTCCGTGCAGCTCGTGCGGATCGCCGATGCCGCGCCACTCTGGTCCGAAACCTACGATCGCGGCCTCGACGACATCTTCGCGGTTCAGGACGAGATCGCTCAATCGGTGGTCCAGGAGCTGCGCACGACGCTTCTCGGCCATGGGCCGGAGCTCGAAGCGAGCCGGGAGGTTCGAGCGGAGGTGGCGAAGGCCGCCCGCGGTCGCGGCACCGACCCGGAAGCGCACCGTCTCTACCTTCAAGCCCGCTACCTCATCGATCGCCGCACGCGCGACGAGACTCTGAAGGGCGTCGAGTATCTCGAACGGGCGCTCTCGCGCTCGCCCGACTTCGCGCTCGCGTTCGCGGTTCTGGCGCAGGCCTACTCGCGGTCCGCGGACGTCGGCTGGCTTCCGCTCGAGGAGGGCTACTCGCGGGCGCGCCTCGCCGTCGAGCGCGCACTCGAACTCGAACCCGACCTGGCCGAGGCTCACGCCCAGATGGGCTGGATCCGGATGATCCACGACTGGGACTGGCGGCGGGCGGAGGCGTCGTACCGGCGTGCGCTGGAACTCGCCCCCGGCAATTCCCAGGCGCTGCACGGCGCCGGCGCGCTCGCCTATAACGAGGGGCGCCTCGATGAAGCGATCGACTTCTGCCGGCGCGCGCTGGAGCAGGATCCACTCAATGCCGGTTCGTACCACAACCTGGGCGGCATGCTGCGACTGACCAATCTGGCCGAAGCGGAGGAGGCCTATCGAAAGGCGCTCGAGCTCGCGCCCCAGCGAATCGCGACGCGCGCCGCGCTGGCTTTGGTTCTGGTCGCACGCGGGCGTGGTGAAGAAGCCCTGTCGATGGCACGAAGCGAGCCGAACGCGGGCTTTCGGCAATGGTCGCTGGCAATCGTCTATCAGGCGCTGGGACTCTCGGATGATTCCCGCGAGGCCCTCTCGGCGCTGATCGCCATGGACGCCTCGGTCTGGGCTCTGCAGATCGCCGAGGCGCATGCCATGCGCGACGAAACCGACGAGGCCTTCGAATGGCTGGAGCGCGCCTACCAGAACCGCGACGGGGGGCTCACCGAAATGAAGGTGAGCGACCGCCTTCGCTCGCTGCGAAGCGATCCGCGCTGGGGAACGTTCCTCGCGCGGATGGGCTTCGAACCCTGAGCCGAGAAACGCGGATCAGAACGGGTTGCCCCGGCGCGGCCGCAGAAGACTCCGGGCCAGGAGATTGCCGGTCAGCAGCAGCGGCAGCACGAGTCGGGAATACCCGCCGGGATCGTGTTTTCGAAAGTACTTCCACATGGAATGATGGTGGTGGAGCGTGCGCCTCCATTTTCCGGAGCGCGCGCCCTGTCCCCAGCGATGTGTGGCGCCCGCCTCGGGAACGAAGAGGTTGCGATACCCGGCCCGCTCGAGGCGGAGCGACAGATCCGTGTCCTCCATGAACAGGAAGAAGCGCTCGTCGAAGCCTCCGAGCGATTGGAAAAGCGCACGCCGGATCATCACGAACGCGCACGCCACGGCTGGAACCGAAACCACGTGATTCGCGTCGGGAAGCGTGTAGGGGACGCCGGTTCGCCGCCAGCGGGAAAGCACCGATCCCCGCGACTGGATGAGATTCCCAGCGGTCGGGAAGCGGCGGCACGAGGCCTGAAACCTCCCATCCGGTGAGCGAAGTCGCCCCGCAACGAAGCCCGCGTCGGAATTCGCGAGCAGCGTGGCTCGAAGCTCGCCCAGCGCTCCCGCATCCACGTTGACGTCCGGGTTGAGCAGTACCAGCCACTCGCCCGAGGCGGCGGCTGCGCCCTGATTGCATGCCGCCGCGAAGCCTCGATTCCGCGAGTTGCGAATCAACGCAGCCGGAGGCCAGAGTGCAGCGACGCGCGGGCCCGAGCCGTCGCGAGAATCGTTGTCGACGACGATCAACTCTGCGCCGTTCGACCGCAACTCCGGGATGACGTGCCCGAGGCAGTCGTCCAGGACGGCGATGGACTCGTGGGTGACGAGTACGACGGAAATGCGGCCGGGCTCCACGGATGCGAATTCCGCGCTACTGAGGTTGACGCGGGGACGCCACGAATCCTACCACCGTTCAGGGATTCTTCTTGATCTCCTTCTTCTGAGGCTGTTTCTGCATTTCTCGCGGAGGCGGCGCCACCGGTGTGGGCCCGGCGCCCGAGCGCTGCCGGCCACGGAACTCACGCTCGAGGTCTCCGGGCGAGGGACTGATCGGGGGCGGTTGGACGCGCTGCGGCCTCGCCGAGGGCGGCGCGACGGGCGTCGTGGTCACCGGCGGCATTTCGTACCGTCGCTGCGGTGCCGGGGCGGGTGGCGGCCAATTGCGCACGGGGGGCGCCGCGACCGGGGCTCTCGCCGGCGCCGCGGGCGTCTCGCGAGGCGTGGCGGTCACCGGGGCCGGCACCCAGTTTCGGCCCTGATTCACCTTCCAGCCGTTCTGCTCGCGTCGGTAGACCTTGCCGTCGCGTCCGGCGAACACGTCGTTGGGTGCCTTCGCAGGCGTGCGTGGCGTCGCGCGCGCCGGCGTGAGCGGCGAGCGCGCGACCGTCTTGTCCACGCGCGGCAGATTGGCGGAGCGCCGGTAGATGTTGATCGGCGTGCGTTCGACCGGAGTCGCGGGCTGCCGCCGGAATTGTCGGGTTCGCGCCATGCTCAGGTCCGGCATCAACGTCGGCCGGCGGTAGCCGCCGGGGCCGAGCCAGCGCACCGGGTCTCGAATCTCGCGATACCGGGGCCAGGGGTGCCAGTTGAATCCGACGCGCAGGAATCCCGACTGGTAGCTGAATCCGAACCACCAGCGGCTGAGCCACGGATTGTAGCGAGCTCCGAATCCCCAGGTGCAGGGGCGCGGGTAGTAGAAATGCCGCCGCCACGCGCGATAGTGGTAGCCGGTGCCGAACACCACCGTACCGTAGTAGGGGTAGCAGCCGAGATAGCCGGGCAGGTAGCCGAAGTACACGATGTCGGGCGTCACGTCGTAGATGTAGACGTAGCGGACATCGTAGACCGGACAACTGGGCGGAATCTCGTCCACCTCCACGGGCCGCGTCTCGCTCACGCGCCAGGGCCCCATCGGATCGTCGGCCACGTACCACACCCCCTGATCGCAGGCGTAGTAGCGACCATCCGCCAGAATCACTTCGGCCTCGGTATTGACCGCGTACTTGAGTTGCGTGCCGTCGATCGGCTCGAAATCGGGCGCGCCGTCGTAGTAGACCTGGTACCCCGAGGAGTCGCGGCGGATCGGACTGGTCTGTGGAATCTCGGCGTCGGCCAGAGCGTCGTCCGCTTCGTCGGTGCCGGCGACGCTCGCGCGCAAGTTGGCCTTGGGGGAGGCGGGCGGTATGCGGCCGAAGCTCGCAGGAAGCCGGTCGCCGCGAACGAAGGTCCAGGGCCCGGTGGTCCGGGGAGCCCGATACCAGCGGCCCGACAGCAATACATAGAGCTGCTGGGAGTTGATGTCACGCACGACATCGCTTTCGGTGTTGGTGACGTAGAGCAGCTCACCCTCGACCAATGAGGCGTACTGGGGAGGGCCGTCGGTCCAGATCAACTCGGTCGGCTCGGTGGCGGTGACCACCGCCGGCGGCGGGCCGCTGACCACGTCGGTCGCGGAGGTGTCGGGCGGCACGATCGCCCGCACTTCGTCGGGCGGATTGGAGATCGGGCTCCAGGGTCCGAGTGGATTGCCGGCCGAGTACCACATGTTCGATCCGTTCAGGTAGAACACACCGTGGGAAGGGTCATGAACGATCGCATAGGGCGTGTTCGCCACTCGCTCGAGGTCCGAATTGTCGAGCTTGACCGTGAATGGCGAGCCGTCGAACACCACCAGGAGCGACTTCTGCTGCGTGAACAGGATCTTCGGCGGCATGGTGTCGAGGCCGGCGACGCTGGCGCGCTCCCGCTCGGCCGACGCCAGCCCGGACTGGAGCTCCTCGAGCGATCCCGACAGGTCCCACTTCAGCGCTTCGGACTCGACCAGATGCTCGTAGCGGCTGGCGTCGGCCTCGGTGATGCCGGGGAGCCGGACCTTGGTCACGTCGAAGTTGCGCGCCTGGACCGTGCTGCTGTCGCGATCGATCTGGATCTGCTCGGCGAACCAGATCACGCCGAACGTGGGTTCGGGGTCGGTGCTGCGCTGGAGCGAGAACGCCGCGCGTCCGGTCAGCAGATCGCCGTTCAGCGTCTCCGGCTGCGGCTGGTAGATGATGAACGATCCGTAAGGTGAATCGAACTGGCGTGGCCAGTTGGAGCTGCTGGCCTCCGCCCCCGTGGTGATCGCCAACAGCGCGAGCCCCACCAGCGTGAGGCCGGCGCCTGCGCGCCGCGCGATGCGCGAGCCATACACCTTCGTCCGGTCCATGCAGCCTCCACGGCTTGAGACGAACGAAACGGGAGCCTGGTTGCGACCCAACGGTGATCCTACAACGTGTGGACCGGCAGGACGAATGCCTGACCCGCCGCTAACAGGATCTCGACGTGGCTAGTGGGAGGTGGCGGACGCCGGCGACCCCGCAGGCGAATCGGCGAGCGAGCTGTCCATCGCCGCGAGCACGGGGCGGCCATCGATGTGCTCGGGCAGAGGGATCCGGGTCAGATAGCAGATCGTGGCGAAAGTGTCCTCGGTATTGATGACCAGATCCCGATCGAGGGTGAGATCCAGCCCCTGCCGGACCCCGGGCCCCGAAATCAGCCATGGAATCGTCCGGCTGCGCGGATCGTCGGGCCCGTGCTCGGTGCCGGCGCCACCGTGGTCGGAGCTCACGATCACCACCGTCGCCTGGAGCAACTCCTGACGGCGCAGCTCGCCCAGGATGGCCGAGATGCAGCGGTCGGCAGTTTCGATCGCGTCCAGCTGGGCGTCGGAGCCCCAGCCGTGTTCGTGCCCGGCGGTGTCGACCGCCGGCAGGTGGACGAACATCACCTCGGGGTGATGGCGCGCGATCATCGCGACCGCGCTGTCGGCAACCTGCTCGTCGCTCACCACGGTGACGCTCGGGACGAAACACCAGTCGAGCGTGCCGGGCTTCGCCAGCGCCTCGAACTTCTTCTTGCCCGCCACCATCGCCGTGGTGCGCCCGGCCTTTTTCGCCAGCTCGAACAGTGTCGGCACCCGCGGATAGACGATCTCGGAGAAGGGCAAGTCGCGATTCCAGTCGATGCCGTGTCGCGCCGGCGGCACGCCGGTCAGCATCGAGGTGTGGGAGGGAAGTGTTATCGACACCGCGGTGGTGCGCGCCCACATGCTGAAGCTGCCCTGTCTCATGAGGTCGTGCAGCGTGGGGGTGTTGGCGCGAAGCATCAGGTCGGGACGAAGGCCATCGACGCTGATCAGGAGCGCTCGGCGTGCCGAAGGAGCACGAGCCGGAGCGGCGGCGGCGCTCGTCGCCATCGCGATCGCGAGCAGGATCGCGAGCGGAACTCTTCGGAGGTCGGTGCGCATGGGGTCTCGGGGCGGCCCCGGTTCATGGTTGCGGCCCCGTGTCCTTCCACTGTGGCGGAGGGGCCGCGTCGATGGGGTAACTAGGAGATTACGGGGAGGAGAACATGCTGTCGAATGCCGGCATGATCGACCGCGGTCGGGCGTGCCACGGTTCGACCCGATCGGCTGTCCGCCGCTTCGTGAATGCCGGCCACGAAGAACACCACGCCCGACGCCTGCCGAGATGATTTCTATCCCGCTTGAGAAACTTCTGAGACATCTCGCGTCGATACTGCCTTCGTGATTCGACGCCGCCCCAACCCCTCCGGGGCGCGAGCCGTGCACCGCCCGGATCGGGATGGGGAGGGGATGTCGATGCGCTGGAAGCTCGGGGTGCTCTTGACGCTCATGGTCTCGACAAACGCCGCCGCCGCCCTCGCTCAGCCGCCCCCGCCGCCTCCGCCGCTCACGCCGCTGCCACCACCCCCTCAACCACCCGGCAATCCGGTCACCACCGCCAAGGCCAATCTCGGCAAGGCGCTGTTCTGGGACGAGCAGCTCTCCTCGACGCGCACGGTCGCGTGCGGCAGTTGCCACCAGGCCGGGCGCGGCGGCTCGGATCCGCGCACCGTGCTCGGCTCGGCACACTCCACCAACGCCGGCGCCGACGCTCAGTTCGGAACCCCCGACGACGTCGCCGGTTCGCCGGGCATCGTGCTCAATCAGGCCGATGGTTCATTCGCCTGGGCCCCGATCTATGGAATGAACCTGCAGGTCACTTCGCGGCTCGCGCCGTCGTTCGTCAACGCCGCCTATGCGCCGCTGCTGTTCTGGGACGGCCGGGCGGGCGAGACCTTTCTCGATCCCCAGACCGGCGCGACCATTCTCGTCGCCGGCGGGGCGCTCGAGAATCAGTCGACGGCTCCACCCATCTCGTCGGTCGAGATGGGCCACCTCGGGCGCACGTGGAGCGACGTCTCCTCGCGCGTCGCGACGCTCAAGCCGCTGATGCTCTCGTCACACGTGCCGAGCGCGCTGTCGAGCTGGATCAACGGCCGCCCTTATCCCGAGCTGTTCGGTGAAGCGTTCGGCAGTTCGGAGGTGACCGGCGCGCGAATCGCCATGGCGATCGCGAGCTACGAGCGAACACTCTATTCAACGCAGACGCCATTCGACTCGGTGATCGCCGGAGTTGCGGCGCTCACGCCCCTCGAGAATCAGGGCCGCCAGCTGTTCGGCGCACTCGGATGCGCGGGCTGCCATGCCGGCTCGCTGATGTCGGACGAACGGTTTCACTACATTGGCGTCCGGCCCGCGGCCGAGGATCCGGGGCGCGAAGCCGTGACCGGCGATCCCAACGATCTGGGCGCGTTCCGCACTCCCAGCCTGCGCAACGTGGCGCTGCGGCCCGCCTACTTCCACGACGGGCGCTTCAACACCCTCGAGGAAGTGGTGGATTTCTATGACCGCGGCGGCGACTTCACCGCGGCCAACAAGCCGCCGGTGATCCGCCCACTCAACCTCACCCCCGACCAGAAGGCGGCGCTGCTCGCGTTCCTGCGCCGGCCGCTCACCGATCCGCGAGTGGCGAGCGAGGAGCCGCCCTTCGATCGCCCCGGGCTCTACGGAGAAACCGGTCTGGTCCCCCGCGTGCTCGACGGCGGCGTGGCGGGTGGCTCCGAATCGCCGCCGATTCCCGTCGCGCCCGAGCCGATGATGACGGGGAATCCGCAGCTCACGATCGGAGTCCACGACGCACTCGCGGGCGCACCCGCGGTGCTGGTCCTCGACACTTCGCCGCCCGCCGAGGGCGGCGCCATTCCGGCCGCGGGCTCGTTCGCGCGACTCGCCATCGTGCTCCAGAAGAGCCCGAGCGGCGAAGGCTTCGGCTCGGTGACGATGGCGATCCCCGACGATCCGACACTCGCCGGTACGACGCTTTTCGGCCGCTGGTACGTCGCCGACCCCGGCGCCCCGAGCGGCATCGCGACTTCGCCGCTCATCCAGTTCACGCTGTTCGGTCCCTATGGCGCGATCGGCTCGCTGGCGAGCTCCGCGCCGGTCGCGGGGCCCGCGACGACCCGACTCGATCGGGCGTGGCCCAACCCGTTTTCCGCCCGCAGCACGGTTCGCTTCACGCTCGCTTCGGCCACCCGCGCGCGGCTCACCGTGTACGACGTGAGTGGACGCGCGGTGCGCAGGTTGATGGACCACGCGGTAACGCCCGGCGCCTATTCCGCGGAGTGGGATGGGCACGACGCCTCGGGGGCGTCGGTTCCCGGCGGCGTCTACTTCCTGCGGCTCGAGACCGAGCATGAAGCGCTCTCGACCCGAGTGGTCCGCCTCCCATGAACGCGCGCCGGTGGAAAGGCGAGCCTGCGCGGGCTGCCTGGCAGTCGAAGCGGATCGCGATCGTCTGGATCTTGCTGAGCGCCGTCGCGCTGCACGGCGCGGCGCTCGCGCAAAGCGGCCTGGGAGAGGGGCCCGGGCGCGGGCCGGATGCGGGGAGCCCGAAGTTGGGCGACCCGCCCGGTCCGGATGTTCCTCTCGGGCCGCGCCCCGAGTTTGGCCCGCCGCCGGGACCCGGTCCGTTGTGGGCGCGGCTTCCGACGCCCGAAGCCCTCGATCAGCTGGGGCTCTCCCCGACCCAGCGCACGAAGATCGAGGATCTCATCGACGCCCAGCGCCGCTACGCGATTCGCGCCGACGGCGACGCGCGCATCGCCGACCTCGATCTGCAGCGCCTGGTGGAACGCGATTCCACCGACACCGGGGCGATCGCCAGGGCCATCGAGCGGCTGACTTCCGTGCGGCAGGAGATGCTCAAGTCAAGGGTGGCCGCCATTCTCGCGATCCGCGCCGTGCTCACGCCCGAGCAGCGCGCGAGGCTCCGCCGCCCCGGCGCCGAGGCCCGGTGGCACTAGGCACGGCCTAAACGCCCGGCGGGCGCTTGTCTTTCACTCACCGCTCTCCGAGACTGGCCGCATGAAGCTCAAGGTCCTGATCGTCGAGGACGATCGGCGCATCGCGGTGTTGGTCGCGAAGAATCTCGAGGCGGCGGGATACGAGTGTCATCTCGCCGCCGACGGCGAGCAGGCGATTCGCGAATTCGATCGTCTGAAGCCGGCGCTGGTGGTGCTCGACATCGGCCTGCCGGGACTGAGCGGGCTCGAGGTCACCCGCCATCTGCGCGGCGAAAGCGAGGTTCCGATCTTGATGCTGACCGCCCGCTCGACCGAAGCCGACAAGGTCCTCGGCCTCGAGCTCGGCGCCGACGACTATCTCCCCAAGCCCTTCGGCACTTCGGAGCTGGTGGCTCGCGTGCGCGCGCTCCTCAGACGTACGGCGACCGAGCCGCGCCAGCACGAGCTGGTGTTCGGCGGGCTGCGCATCGATCCCGCGCGACGCGAAGCCGAACGGGACGGCGCGCGCGTGCGCTTGACCACGCTGGAATTCGATCTGCTCTATTTCCTGGCCTGCCGGCCCGGCCAGGTGTTCTCGCGAGAGGCGCTGATCGACCGCGTCTGGGGGGACGATCGAGTGGTGGGAGATCGCACCATCGACAACCTGGTCAGCCGGCTGCGCAGGAAGCTGGAAGTGGACCCCGACGAGCCGCGCTATCTGCAGACGGTGTGGGGCGCGGGCTACCGCTTCGAGGGTGAAGCCTTCTGAGACCCGCGTCGCGCGCGCACAGTCTGTTCTGGACCTTTGCCGGAACCTTCCTGCTGGTTCTGGCCGCGGCCACGCTGCTCGAGGTGCTGGTGGTGGTGACGGTGCTGCGGCCCCTCGCCGCGCAACGCGCCCACGAGCGCACCGAGCTGTCGCTCGATCGCGCCTCGCGCCAGATCGCGGCGCTCTACGATCCCTACGATCTGAGGGAGATCGCTCGCGTGCTGCGCGAAAATCGCCCGGCGGCGCGCGACGCGTTCCTGTTGCTCAGCGCCTGGGACGGCCGCCTGGTCGCGACCCAGCCGATCGGTCCCGACCTGCGCGCGCGCATCATCCCGCTCCTGTTGAGCAGTGGGCTCGCCGATTCGTCGGCGCTGCGTGATTCCTCCGCCGGCGAGGCGCCGTTCGGAAGAAGCGGGGACGACTTCGCCTCTCTCGAAGCGCGCCTGGCGGTGCTCGGGCATCGAGCCGTGAACATCGAAGGCGGTCGCTTCGGCGAGGTCGTGGCGATGGGAACGGCAGAGGGAGTAAGTCTCTGGGCGCTCCCCGAAACGCGAGCCCTCGCGCTGTTCATGCCGTTCGCGATCCTGGCCGCGGGAGTCGCCGGGTTGCTGATGGTGCGAATCGTGGTGACGCGCCTGCAGGCGCTCGAGCAGGTCGCGAGGCGCGTCACCGGGGGCGAGCTGTCGGCGCGCGTGGAACGCAGCGGACGCGACGAAATCGGTCGCCTCGAGCAAAGCTTCAATCTCATGACCGAACGTCTTGCGGTGGCGCGCGCTCAGCTCGAAGCCACCGACTTGCAGAGACGCCGGCTCTTCGCCGACATCACCCATGAGCTGGCGACCCCGCTCACATCGATCCGCGGCTACGTCGAGACCCTGGCCAATCCCGAAGTGCCCAGCTCGGAAGAAGAGCGGGCCACTTATCTCAATGACGTCCTGGAAGAGGCGAAGCGCCTCGAGTTGTTGATCGCCGATCTGCTCGAGCTCACGCGCCTCGAAGCGGGGTCGGTCCCCCTGAAGCCCGTGCGCCTCGACTGGGCCGCATTGTGTCGCCATGCGGCCCGCCGGCTGGGACCGAGGTTCTCGGCCGCCGGACTGACGCTGGAGTGGGCGGGACTCGAGACGCCGGCCTGGGTGCTGGCCGACGGCCGGAGGCTCGAGCAGGTCGTGGACAATCTGCTCGGCAACGCCTTGCGCTACGTTCCGGCGGGGGGTCACGTCACCCTGTCCATGGCGCGCCTCGATCCGGTGCTCGCCGGGCATTCGACGGATCGTCCCGCCGCGGGCTGGGGCCTGACGGTGAGCGACGACGGACCGGGAATCGCATCCGAGGACCTGCCGCACGTGTTCGAGCGTTTCTACCGGGCCGAGTCGGTGCACGCACAGGGCGGGACCGGACTTGGACTCGCGATCGTGCGCGAGATCGCGAGCCAGCACGGCGGCCGGGTTCACGCGGAATCACGCCAGCCGCGCGGAGCCGCGTTCATCGTCGAACTGCCGTCGGTCGAGTGAGAGGAGCGGTGCCATGAGCGTTCTCGAGGCGATCGGAAACACCACCATGGTCCGGCTGAACCGGGTCGTCCCAGCCGGCTGCGCCGAGATCTACGCGAAGCTCGAATGGGAGAACCCGACCGGCAGCATGAAGGACCGCATGGCGGTTGCGGTGATCTCGCGGGCGGAAGAGACCGGCCGCCTCAAACCGGGTGGCACGGTGATCGAGTACACCGGCGGGAGCACCGGCGCGTCGCTGGCGCTGGTGTGCGCGGCCCGGGGGCATCGCATTCACATCGTGAGCTCCGACGCCTTCGCGCGTGAGAAGCTCGACCAGATGCGCGCGCTGGGCGCCGAGCTGACCCTGGTGCCGAGCGAGGAGGGGCGCACCACCAAGAAGCTGATCCTCGACATGATCGAAACCGCTCGCGCACTGAGCCGGCAGCCGAACACCTGCTGGACCGATCAGCTCCGCAATCCCGATACCATCGGCGGCTACTACGGGCTGGGCGAGGAGATCTGGGCCGAAACGCGCGGCGAAGTCGATGCCTTCGTCCACTGCGCGGGCACGGCGGCTTCGTCCCGCGGCGTGGCGACGGTGCTGAAGAAGCACCGCGCCGGGGTGCAGATCGCGGTGGTCGAACCCGCCGAATCCGCGGTGCTGAGCGGCGGAGAGCCCGGACCGCATCAGATCGAGGGCGTCGGCGTCGGGTTCGTGCCGCCGCTGTGGGAGCCGAGCCTGGTGGACGAAATCCTCGCCGTGAAGACCGACGAGGCCAAGGAAATGGCCCGCCGGCTCGCACGTGAAGAGGCCCTGTTCGCCGGCACTTCTTCCGGAGCCAACGTGGTCGCGGCCATCGCGCTCGGGCTGAGGCTCGGGCCAGGGAAGAAGGTGGTCACGCTGATGGTGGACTCGGGACTCAAGTATCTGAACACCGACGTCTATCGAATCCACTAGCGCCGCTTTTCGATTGTTCCTCTTACCAAACAACGCGTCGCTCGCCGCCTCCCCAAGGGTCGCTGGTACACGCGGGGCGGCGCGCTGATCCCTGTCGCCAAGCCACTTGCCGGAGTTTCCCGGCCCTTGTGTCCTCGCGGCACGCGCGATGCTCGTCTTCGGCCGCGGCCGGCTCGCCAGTCACCCGTGAGCTCCACGCCGGGAGCTCCGACGGAAGGAGACGGACATGAAACGCCTGATCGCACCGCTTCTAGCACTCGCCGCGCTGGGAATCACCTCGTGCGCAACGACCGGTACGAGCACGGGAATCAGCGCGGGAGTCGAGATCTCCAGCGCTCCTCCGGCACCCACCATTTCGTACGGCGAGCATGCGCGCTGGCGCTATCTGACCGAT
>DATKAB010000015.1 GCA_035498555.1 Candidatus Sulfotelmatobacter sp. | reverse complement strand
GCGATGGTCACGTTCTGGATCACGATGGCGCGGGCGCGCCTGGCGAGCCGCATCGCGAACGGCAGCGCGGTGAGATCGTCCGACATGAGCACCACGTCGGCGCTCTCCATCGCGGCGTCGCTGCCGATCCCGCCCATCGCGATGCCGACCGTGGCGCGCGCCAGCGCCGGCGCGTCGTTCACGCCGTCGCCGACCATGGCCACGCCGCCGTGCTGCTTCTCGAGCTCGGCAATCACGTTCACCTTCTCTTCGGGAAGCAGATTGCCGTGGAATTCGTCCACGCCCGCCTGCCTGGCGATCGCCTCGACGGTGAACGTGCTGTCGCCCGAGAGCAGCGCGAGCGGCGAGAGGCCCTGGCGCTTGAGCGAGGCGATCGTTTCCCGCACCACCGGTCGCAGCTGATCGGCGGCCGCGATCACGCCCCAGCGATCGCCGCGGCGCACCAGCATCGCGGTCTTGGCCTCGCGGCGCAGGCGTTCGACCTGTTCGAGCGCGGCCGCCGGCACCATGATGCCGAGCGATTGGAACAGCTCGGGCGTCCCGACCTCGACCGAGGCGCCGTCCACCACCGCCACCAGCCCCTTACCCAAGTGCGAGGTGAGCTGCGACGCCGGCTCGACGTTGAGGCCGCGCGCTTCCGCGGCGCGCACCACCGCCTGCGCCAGCGGGTGCTGGGAGCGCTTCTCGGCCGCGGTCGCCCAGCTCAGCACCTCGGATTCGGTGGCACGCGGCAGCGCCACCACGTCCGACACTTCGAAGCGCCCGCGGGTCAGCGTGCCGGTCTTGTCGAAGGCCATCGCGCGCACCCGCCCCAGCGCCTCGATGAACTTCCCGCCCTTGAACAGGATGCCGTTGCGCGCGGCACTCGCGATTCCCGAAAGAATCGTGGCGGGTGTCGCGATCACCAGCGCGCACGGTGAGGCCACCACCAGCAGCGTCATGGCGCGATAGAAGGTGCTGCGGAATTCGTGGTGCAGGAGGAGCGGCGGGACCACGATCATGAGCCCGGCGCCGATCATCACCACGATGGTGTAGTAGCGCCCCACCCACTCCGCCACTTCCTCGGTGCTCGACTTCTGCTCCTGCGCCTCGCTCACCAGATTGACGATGCGCGCGAGCGTGGTGTCGCCGGCGGTGCGCATGGTGCGCGCCTCGATCGCGCCCTGCTGGTTGAGCGTGCCGGCGTAGATGGTGTCGCCGGCGACTTTGGTGACCGGCACCGACTCGCCGGTCAGGTTGCTTTGGTCCACCAGCGATTCGCCCGAGAGCACGATGCCGTCGACCGGGATCGCCTCGCCAGGCTTGACGATCACGCGCTCGCCCACCCGCACCGACTCGGCATCCACCTCGATCTCGCGCCCGTTGCGCAGCACCAGCGCGCGCGAGGGCCGGAGCTTGAGCAGCGCGTGCAGCGCGCGGCGCGTGCGGCCCATCGTATAGACCTCGAGCGTGTTGCTGAGCGAGAACAGGAACATCAAGGTCGCCGCCTCGGCGATGTAACCGATGGCCGCCGCGCCCAGCGCCGCCGCCAGCATCAGCAGGTTGACGTCGAAGCGGAACTTGGCCAGCGATTGCGCGGTGCTGCGGATCGTGAACCAGCCACCCGAGAGCGCCGAGATGATGTAAGAGGTGCGATAGGCGATTCGCGGCGCGCCGAAACGCTCGAGGGCGATACCGGCAAGCAGCGTCACCAGGCAGGTGCCGGTCATCACCGCCATGGCGCGACCGCGTGCGAGGTGCTCCTGCTCGGCGGCCGAGTGGCGCATGCCCCACGGCTTGGCGGTGGAGAGCGGGCGCACCAGCTCGACGCTGTCCACCGGGATCACGCGCCGCGAGAGCCCGACGCGGCCGGGATCGGCGCTGGCTTCGAACTCGCCGCGCTGCGACTCGGGCACGCGGCCGAGCCTCAAGGCGCACTCTTCGCACGAGCCCAGGCTCTGGCGCTGCTCGCAGGTGGTGACGCGCTGCGCGAACAGCGCGCCGACCTCGTCGGCCAGCGCATTCAGCTGGTCGGGCTGCACCTGGCTCGGCTCGTAGCGCACGGTGAGCGTGCTGTCGCGGAAATTGGCCTCGATCGCGACGATGCCGGGGCTGTTCTTCAGCCGATCCGAGATGATCTCGAGGCAGCCCTCGCCGTCGGCGATCCGCGGCGGGTGAGCCGTCCCGTCGCCGGGAACGACCCGCGGCGACGGTCCGGCTTTGGTCGCGGGCGCAGACTCGGCATGGTGGAAAAGACGGGTCATGGCGGGACGAGGATACACCTGCCGCGTGGGAACGGCTTTCCGCCGTGCCTGCCGCGAGTTCGCGCTTGCGGCGGATTTCACACCCTTGTGACTTCCGGGCAATGCGTCGGCGACGCGCGCGCTGGCAGTCTCCGCGGGTCCGGGGGTCGAAGCGGGAACGGCCTTCAACGGAACTCCGGTCAGGTCCCGAGGTCCCTCCCCCAGCACTTTCCGGACATTCGCGGCATGCCGGTGCGCGGTGACCGCAATCGGGCCACGTGCCACGGCCCGTCGGCCGGACTGCTGCAGCCTCGAACCGCGGCGAGCTCTCGAGCGCGCCGCGGTTCTATTTCTGGCTCAGTTCTCGATGAAGACGGTGCGCTCGAGGGTGAAGGTGGAATTCGGCTTCACCACGCGCAGCAGATAGCGCCCGGGCGGCGCCAGGTCGCCGCGAACGTCGCGGCCATCCCATTCGGTGCAGACCACGCCGCCGGCGGGGCGCAGCACTCCCCGCGCGATGGTTGCCACCACACGGCGGCGTTGGTCCAACACCGTGACTTCGAACTCCTGACGCAGCGGACCGCCCGCGAAGAGGGGTGCCAGAAACGCGATGTGGAGCCGGTCGCCGGTCCGCATCGT
>DATKAB010000014.1 GCA_035498555.1 Candidatus Sulfotelmatobacter sp. | reverse complement strand
GCTTCATCGGGATCATCTCGCACGCCGAAGGCTACTTCGTCGATGAGAGCGGGAATTTCGCGGGCTGGCTGACCAGCGACTACCGCGAAATCCTGACCGGTTACGATCTACAGGAGCCGGTGGCCGCGAGATAGCGGGGCGGGAACGGGCGGCGGGTGCGCTCGGCGGAGTTCTCGGGCCTCGAGGCGGGACGCCATCGCGTGGACGTGAGCGCGGGGAAGCCGCTCTCGCCGGGGCCCTACCTGCTGAGCATGACGCACGCAGGGAGAACGCTCAGCGCACGTGCCGTCGTGCTCAGGTGGCGGCGAGCGCGCTCTCCGAGTACTCGCGCACCACGCGGTAGAGCGCGTCGCGCTGCACCGGAATCTTCCCGGCCTCGCGGATCGAGTGCACCATCGCCTCTTCGGCCAGCCCGACCGGGCTCTTGGCCTGGGCGGCGTGCGCGATCTTCTCGACGCCGATCGTGCCATCCATGTCGCTGGCGCCGAAGTTGAGGCCGAGCCCGGCGGTGTCCTGGCCGAGCATCACCCAGTAGCTCTTCACGTGCGGCACGTTGTCGAACACCAGGCGCGAGATCGCGATGGTCTTCAGGTCCTCGATCGCCGAAGCCTGGCGGCGGACGAGGCCGGTGTTGCCGGGCTGGAACGCGAGCGGGATGAAGGCGAAGAATCCCGGCGCGCGATCCTCCAGCTCGCGCAGGTCGATCAGGTGCTGCACGCGCTCGGCGCGCGTCTCGATGTGGCCGTAGAGCAGCGTGGCGTTGGAGGGAATGCCCATGCGATGCGCGACTTCGTGGATTTCGAGCCAGCGCTTGGCGCCGATCTTCTGATGGAAAATCTCGCGGCGCACGCGCTCGCTGAACACTTCAGCGCCGCCGCCGGGCAGCGCGTCGAGCCCGACCTTGCGCAGCTGGTCGAGCACCCACTCGGCCGGCATCTTGGTCAACCGGCAAAAGAAGTCGATCTCGACCGCGGTGTAGGCCTTGACGCTCAAGTCCGGCTTCTTCTCCTTCACCCAGCGGATCACGTTCAGGTAGTCGTCGAAGCGCCACTTGTTGTGGAGTCCGCCGACGATGTGGATCTCGGTGATCTCGGGATCGACGTGCGCCTCGATCTGCTCGCGCGTCATGGTGTAGGCGTCGGGAGCGCCCGGCTTCTTCGCGTAGTCGCAGAACTTGCACGCAAGCACGCAGACGTTGGTCGGGTTCAGCTGGCGGTTGACGGTGAAATAGACCCGGTCGCCGTGCCGGTCGCGGGCCATGGCGTTGGCCAGGCGGCCCAGATCGAGCACCGGGGCGTCGAAGAGGCGCACGCCCTGGGCCTGGGTGAGGCGGGCGCCCTCGAGCAGGGCATGCTGGGCCTCGGCCGCGGCCGGATGGGACACGCGGACGGCGCTCAGGTGGCGGGGCGATGAGGTGCTTCGAGCCGGGGAAACCATGGCGGGCGTGGAGTATAGCCAGCGTCGCCGGGCCGGTCGAGGCGGCGGGCAGGCGGGCGGGCGCCGCCCCGGCCCCGCGAAAAATGGCGTGACCTGCGGCCGCCCGCGCTGTCAGAATTCTCGAGTCAGGGCCGGCGCGCGACCCGTCCTCGGGAGCGACCCCCTTCGGCGCCGGCGCTCGTCCGGAGGCCCGCCATGAAACGCCTTCTTCCCGTCTCGCTCGCGGCCGCGGCCCTCGCCGCGGGTTTGGCGCTTGCCGCGCAGGGAGCACTCGCCGAGATCATCTTCGATGCCCCGTTTCTCTCGACCGCCGGCGGGGAGACGCCGCAGGGGTTGGCCGCCGGCGATCTCAACGGGGATGGCAAGGTTGATCTGGTCTCGGCCGCTTCGTATGCCTTTAGCAATGAGCTCTCGGTCAACCTCGGGCTCGGGGACGGTCGCTTCGCGCCGCCCGTCGATTACACGTGCGGCACCTGGTGTTGGGACATCGCGATCGGCGACGTGAACGGTGACGGCAAGCTGGACGTTGTGACGGCGAACCGCACCGCCGACGTCTCGCTGCTGCTCGGCAACGGCGACGGGACGCTCGGGCCCAACGTCGAGTACGCCACCTTCTCGGCGGGTTCCCCGAATTCGCGATCCGTCGTCATCGCCGACCTGAATGGAGACGGGCGCGGCGACGTGATCGTCACCACCCCGAACTCGCCCGTGCTCTCGATCCTCCCCGGCAACGCCGACGGCACGCTCGGCCCGCGCGTGGATCTCACGATGGCCACGTCATCCAACTTCGTGCTGGTCGCCGACTTCAATCACGACGGCCTGCCCGACATCATGGGCTACGCGTTCGTGGGCAACGATACAGAGCTGTCGCTGCGCCTCAACAACGGCAGCTTCTCGTTCGGGCCGGGCATCCTCGTCGATGCCGGGGCTCACTATCCTTCCAGCATCGGCCGCATGGCGGCGGGCGATTTCGACCACGACGGCAAGCTCGACGTCGCTTTCATCGAGTCTTCGAGCGCTTCCGCTTTCGTCGGCGTATGCCTCGGGAATGGGGACGGGACATTTGGGCCGGCGGCGACATTCGCGAACGAGAAGTTCACTCAGTACCTGGCCGCCGGCGACTTCGACGGCGATGGGAAGATCGACCTCGCTGCGAGCAGGACTGGGGATGGCCTGGTCGTCCTGCTTCGCGGCCACGGGGATGGCACTTTCGAGCCTGGGAGAGACTTCGCGTCCGTCAGTTCAGCGCGAGGGGTCGCGGTGGTCGACGTCAACGGGGACGGTCGCGACGACCTCGCGCTGTCCGGCCACTTAGGTAGCGCGGCGGGAGTTCTGCTCGGCAATGCGGCGGGCGGTTTCGGCGACGCCCGCGAATTCTCGGTCGGTACCCAGTTCGAAGCCGGCAGCGGCAGTCCGTCCCAAGTTGCCGTCGGGGACGTCAATCACGATGGCATTCCCGATATCGCCACGATTTCCGGGTCGCCGGACTCGCTGGACCTGCTCCTCAACGACGGTTCCGCGAATTTTCCCGTGCTCCTGCGCTCCCCGATCGAGCCGTCAGCGCAGATCGCTCTCGCCGACTTCGACGGCGACGGGATTCCGGACTTGCTGACCGAGAATTCGTCTCTGCCGAACGGCGATTCCGATTCCACCGTCACGATTCGACACGGAAACGGCAACGGAACCTTCGGGCCGCCCGCGCGCTGGTTCGTGGGCCGAGGCCCGGTGAGCGTGCAGATCGCCGACGTGAACCACGACGGGAAGCGCGATCTGGTCGTGCTGTGCGGCTTCGACGAAACGGGCGGGGTGATCGCCAGCGACGCCCACAAAATCGCAGCGGTCCTCGGGAACGGCAACGGCACGTTCCAGCCACCGGTCGCTTTCGAGACCGGCGACCAGACCAGTTCCTTCGCCGTGGGGAATCTCGATCACGACGGCAATCCCGACATCGTTTATTCCAGGGCCGACGCCAACCGCGTCGGGACCCTGATGGGCAACGGCGATGGCACGTTCATTCCTGGGCCGTCGTTCGATATGAAACGGGCCGGCACTCTGGCGCTGGGCGACGTCAACCAGGACGGCGTGCTCGACCTGGCCATCGAGCACACCCCGGGAGCTTCGCGGCCCGACAGCGTCGCGGTCATGCTGGGTGCCGGCGACGGATCGTTCACTGCGTTCCATGAGCTCTTGCTGCGCGGCTCATACCAGATCCTGGGTCTCGTGGACTTGGATCGCGACGGCCATCTCGATCTCGCCCTCCAGACCAGCGCAAGTGCGCTCTCGGTGTGGTCGGGACACGGCGATGGGAACTTCACGCCGCCAATCACCGATTTCGGTCTCGGCTCCGAGCCCAATCAAGTCGCATTCGCGGATCTCAACGGCGATCTCCTGCCCGACGTCGTCGCGGTCAATCTGGTTATGGACGACGTCCAGGTCCTCGTCAATCGCACGCCTTCCGGCTCGACCGCGGTGCCTCCATCGCTCGAAGCGCCCTCCGCGTCGTCTCTTGCACTGGCCGGGAGCTTCCCGAACCCGGCGCGAGGAGATCGGCTGGTGGCAGCATTCTCGCTGGTGGGACGAGAGCCCGCGCGGCTCGAGTTGTTCGACCTCGCCGGGCGCCGGCTGGTGGCCCGCGAGGTGGGCGCCTTCGGTGCGGGCGCCCATCGCGTGGACCTTGCAGCCGGTCGGCGCTTCGCGCCCGGGGTCTACCTGTTGCGGCTCACGCAGTCCGGCGTTACGAGGACCGCGCGCGTCGCGGTCCTCGATTAGGGCCGGCCGGCCAGGCACCCCACCAAGCCTCCGCCCCGCCTCGAGGTTGACTTGCCGTTTTCTGTAGCTGAACGCCTGACAATGAGTTATACTTTCGGCGCTGACAGTCGGCTTGCAATCCCCCACCGAGCGATCCCGCAGGAGTACGCATCATGCGCCACACCATCGTCCGGGCGGCCGTCGTTTGCGTGCTTGTCCTGGGAGTGACGCGCGCCTTCGCAGTCCCCACCGGCGCCGTCGCCACGCGAACCGGAGCGCTGGGTTTCGCCAACACTCCGCCAAAGCCCTCCGAGGCCGCCGAACTCAACTGCACGGTCTGCCACACTCCGAACGGCAGTGGCATTCCTTCGGGAATCAACGATCCGAGCGGCTCGCTGACGTTGCTCGGCGTCCCCCACAACTACTCGCCGGGTTCCACTTATTTGATCACGGTCCGCCTGCAGCACACCTGGAATCCGGTACCGCCCGATCCGCTGCGCTGGGGATTTCAGCTCCAGGCGATTCAGGCCAACACCGGCGACAGCGCGGGCATCTGGCAGTTCGGCGCGAACGTTCCGCCCGATTCGTTCAAGATCGTGAAGCCGACGGGAAGCAGCGTGTACAAGAACCGCCGCTACGTGGATCAGGCCGGCTGGACTATCGACATCGAGCATCCCGGCGGCCCCACGCACTACGGCGAAGTGGGCCCGGTCGAGTGGCACGTCAACTGGCAGGCCCCGCCGGGCGATAGCGGCAAGATCTATTTCTTCGCCGCCGGCAACTCGACCAACGGCGACGATCAATGCAATGGCAGCGGCGACTTCGTGTTCACGACCATGGACAGTTCGGTGGCGAGCGGCTCGACCGCCGTGCCGGGCGGCGGCGCCCGATTCCTCACCGTGCTCGACGCGCCGATCCCCAATCCTGCTCGCGGCCGCGCCGACCTCGGCTTCTCGATCGAGCATGGCGGCGTGGTGGATCTCTCGATCTTCGATCTTTCCGGGCGCCGCGTGGCCACCGTGCTCCACGAATTCCGTGACGCCGGCCGCTATCGCGCCGAGTGGAGCGGCCGCACCGACCGTGGATTGCTGGCGAGGAACGGGGTCTACTTCGTCCGACTCACCTCGCCGGATCACCAGCTCATCTCCGAGAAGTTGACGCTGTCGCGGTGACGAGCCGCGGGCCCGGTTCCGGCCCGCCGGCATCCCTGCTATCGTCCGCGGCGAAGGGCCCATCCTGTCCCGGCGCTCCCCCCTGAACCCGCCGGCGGCTGAACCTCGCGCGCCCAGAGTCGCGAGAACCGAATCAAGAGGAGAATCTCATGCTGGCTCGATCGTTCTCGCGCCGGGCTGTTGCTATCGCTCTGAGCCTCGCGCTCTCTACCCCACTGATCGCCTCGCGCACCGCAGCGCAGGCGCCCACCGACAGCACCGCGCACCCGGCGCCTCCCAGCGAAACGCCGGCAGCGACGACGGCCGCGCCCGAGCAGGCAACGCCGGCCGCGCCGCACGCGGCGGTGCCGACTCATGCCGCCGCTCCGATCCACGCCGCGCCCGAAAGTGTGCTCGCCGAGGCTTCGCCTCCCGTGAGCGCCAAGGCGCCCGATGGCGGCTGGCCGCGCCTGATCACCACCGCTTCGGGCGGCTCGCTGATCCTCTATCAGCCGCAGATCCTCAGCTGGGACAACCAGAAACTGTTGAAGGCGATGGGTGCGATTTCGTACGCCTCGAAGGGTTCCACCACGCCCAAGCTCGGCACGCTCAAGCTTCAGTCCCCGACTTCGGTCGCGCTCGACGAGCGCATGGTCAATCTCGAGCGCGTGACGATCGAAGAGATCAACTTTTCGACGCTCGACAAGAACGCCGCCCAGGAGGTGGCTAGCGAGGTTCAGAAATCCCTGCCCAAGGCCAACCTGGTGATCGCGCTCGACCGCGTGCTGGCCGCCGTGGACAAGAGCCAGATCGGCGCCAAGGGCGTCAAGATCAACACCGACCCGCCGCCGATCTTCGTCTCGCCCGATCCGTCGATCCTGGTGCAGACCGACACGACGCCGATCATGAGCTCGATTTCGGGCACCACGCTCAAGTACGTGGTGAACACCAATTGGGATCTGTTCCAGGACACCAAGACCAACATCTGGTACCTGCGCAAGGACACCTACTGGCTCCAGACCACCGATCTCAAGGACCCGAAGAAGTGGGGGCCGGCGAAGAAGCTGCCCGACGACTTCCAGAAGCTGCCCTCCGACGACAACTGGAAGGCGGTGAAGGAGAACATTCCCGGGAAGGGCATCAGCAAGAGCAAGATGCCGGTGGTGTTCTTCAGCGACAAGCCGGCCGAGTTGATCCTGGTCGACGGCAAGGCGAAGACCGAGCCGATCTCGAAGAAGTCGAACCTGCTCTGGGTCGAGAACACCGAGAGCGACCTGTTCCAGATGAAGAAGGCCGACTACTACTACCTGGTGTCGGGGCGCTGGTTCAAAGCCAAGAGCCTCGATGGTCCGTGGACCTTCGCCTCCAACAGCCTGCCGCCCGAGTTCAGCCAGATTCCGCCCGATCATCCGCGCGCGCGCGTGCGCTCGTCGGTCCCCGGCACGGATGAGGCTGCCGAAGCGGTGCTGCTCGCCTCGATCCCCAAGACCGCGCGCGTCGACAAGAAGAACCTCGCGGCGCCCACGGTCAGCTACTCGGGCGATCCCGAGTTCAAGCCGATCGAAGGCACCACGCTCTACTACGCCGTCAACTCGCCCAACGACGTGATCAAGGTGGGCAACGAATACTACCTGTGCTTCCAGGCCATCTGGTTCAAGTCCGGAAATCCGAACGGCCCGTGGGAAGTCACGACCGACATTCCGCCGGAGATCTACAAGATTCCGTCGGACTCTCCGGTCAGCAACGTGACCTACGTGACGGTGGTCGAAAACGATCCTCAGTATCCGACCTACGGCTACACCGCCGGCTACGTCGGCGTCTCGATCGCGTTCGGCTGCGCCATGTGGGGCGGCGGCTGGTACTACCCACCCTACTATCACTACCCGCCGATGGGCCCGCCGATCTACTACCCGCGACCGGTCGCATACGGCGGCGGCGCGGTCTACAACCCGCGCACCGGCGCCTACGGCTACGCACAACACGCCTACGGCCCCTACGGCGGCGTGAGCCGCGCCGCGACCTACAATCCGAAGACGGGCACCTACGCGCGCGGCGGCATGGCGTACGGACCGGGCGGCTCCTCCGGCTGGGCACAGGCCTACAACCCGCGCACCGGCACCGCGGCGGCGACGCGCCAGGGCAGCAACGTCTATGGCAGCTGGGGCTCGAGTGCGGTCGCGCGCGGTGACAACTGGGCGAAGACTCAGCGCGTCACCGACGCCAACGGCAACACGCGCTGGGCGGCACAGGGCAGCGGCGGCGGCTCGGCCAAGGGCTGGAACACTTCGAACAGCAGCGGCTTCGTCGGGCAGAAGGGGAACGGCGACGTCTACGCCGGCAAGGACGGCAACGTGTACCGCAAGACCGACAGCGGCTGGCAGCAGTGGAACGGAAACGGCGGCGCGGGCGGCGGCGGCTGGAACGACGTCAACGGCGGCAATCGGCCCTCGAATCAGCCGGCCGGCGGCGCGGGAACGCGGCCTTCTACGGGAACGCAACCCTCGACGCGGCCCTCCGCGGGCACGCAGCCGTCGACGCGGCCGTCGGGCGGCTACAACTCCGACACGGCGGGTCAGCTCAATCGCGACGCTCAGGCCCGCAGCACCGGCAACGCGCGCACGCAGCAGAACTATGGCGGCTCGCGGAGCGGCGGGTACTCGGGCGGCGCGCGTCCCAGCGGCGGTGCGCGCGGCGGCGGCGGGCGGCGCCGTTAGGAGCTGCGGGAAGTCAGCGGAACGCGGGCGCGATTCAAGCGCGCCCGCGTTCGTGCTTAGGGAGAGAAGTAGTAACTCAGCTTCGCGAGGAAGATATTGTCGGGGTGCGTATTCCCGAGGGCGCTCATCGACTGGCGGAAGTTGAACTCGCCCTCGGTCACCTGGTCGTCGCGCGTCTGCGTCCAGACCAGGTAGAACGTCGAGCCCGGCATGTACTCCCAGCGGAACACGGCATTGCCCCGCAGCGAGCGCACCGTGAAATCGCGATCGCCG
>DATKAB010000013.1 GCA_035498555.1 Candidatus Sulfotelmatobacter sp. | reverse complement strand
TGGTGGCCACGCGCTGGAGCTGACGCCGGTCGATTTGCGCGGGCGCGCCGCCGCGGCGCAGGCTGGCGACCTGATCGAGCGGCACCATCACCGGCATCCCGGTCTTCTTGTCGGTCTGCGAGGTGGCGATCGGCGTACGCAGCAGATCGGCTTCCGACTGGCGGTACTCCGGCGCCATGCGCACGCGGACGTCGTAGGAGAGTCCGCTGCTCGGATCCTCCCAGTCGCCGGCCTTCTCGCCGGAGAGGATCGGGCGCAGCGACTGCCCGATCTCGCCGATCGAGAGTCCGACCTGCGCGGCGAGATCGCGATTCACGTCGACCGCCCATTCGGGCTTGCGGCCCTCGAGCGAGGATTTCAGCTCGACCAGGCCGGGGACGTCCTTGATCTTCGCGATCGCCTGGTCCGACAGCTCTTGAAGCTTGGCGAGATCCGGGCCGTTCAGGTTGATCACGATCGGTGCCTGCGAACCGCCCACGGCGCCAAGCTGGAGGATGCGCGCGCTCGATCCGGTGAAGCGCGGCAAGACCTTCCTGACGTCGGTCTCGAACTCCTGCTGCGACAGCTTGCGCTCGTGCCGCGGCACCATCTTCACGAACACCGAACCGCGATTGACCTCGTTGTTCTGCGACGAGCCGCCAATCGAGAGATAGGTATACGCCACCTCGGGGCGAGACTTGAGGTAGCGCGAGATCTCGAGGCCCTTCTCCTTGGTGTAGTCGATCGAGGAGCCGACCGGCGTCTCGAACGCCACCATGGTCTGTTCCTCGTCCGACTTCGGCATGAACTGCCCGCCCACCAGTCCCGCCACCGGCAGCGCGATCGCGACCACGAACGAAGCCGCGGCGATGCCGAGCGTGATGAAACGGTGCTTCAATGCCCACCGGATCACGCCGCGATAGCGATGGCTGGCCTCGTCGAACCAGTCGTTGAAGCGGCGCAGCAGCTTTCCGACCGGGCCCCTGGGTGGCGCGCCTTCGGCCTGCGGGTCGTACCAACGCGACGACAGCATCGGGTCGAGCGTGAACGACACGAACAGCGACACCAGCACCGCGAACGCGATGACGATACCGAACTGGTAGAAGAACTTGCCGACGATGCCGCCCATGAATGCGACCGGCACGAACACCGCTACGATCGAGAGCGAGGTCGCGAGCACCGCAAAGCCGATCTCGGCGGTGCCGTTGCGCGCGGCGGTCATGTGGTCTTCGCCGCGCTCGACATGGCGAACGATATTCTCACGCACCACGATGGCGTCGTCGATCAGGATGCCGATCACCAGCGAAAGCGCCATCAGCGTCATGGTGTTGAGCGTGAAGCCGAAGGCGTAGAAGGCGAGGAACGCCGAGATCACCGAAACCGGGAGAGTGAGGCCGGTGATGACGGTCGAACGCCACGAGTTGAGGAAGATGAACACGATCAGAATCGTGAGGATCGCGCCCTCGACCAGCGTCTTCTGGACGTCGTCCACCGACTGGCGGATCCACACCGAGTTGTCCTGAATCACCGACAGCCGCGCGCCGCGTGGCAGCGTCCGGTTGAGGTCCGCGACGCGCTGATTGACGGCGTCGGCGATGTCCACGGTGTTGGCGCCCGAGACCTTGCGGATCTCGATCGCCACCGAGCGCTGGCCGTTCACGAACGCCGCGTCGCGCTCCTCCTCCTGCGCATCCTCGATACGAGCAACCTGGCCAAGGCGCACGGTGCTGCCGTTGCGCACCGACACCGCGATGTTGGCGAATTCTGCCGGGTCCTTGATGCGGCCCTGGATGCGCACCAGGTCCTCGTGTGCGCCACGCTTGACCCGGCCGGCCGGCACGTCGGAGTTCTCGCGCTCGATCGCCGTCGTCACCTGGTCGGGCGAGACGCCGAGCGCGTTCATGCGATCGGGCAGCAGCAGGGCATGGATCTCGCGGCGCACGCCCCCGACCACCGTGACACTGCCGACCCCCGAGACGTTCTGGATGCGCCGGCTGATGTCTTCTTCGGCGAGCCGCGTGAGATCGCGCAGCGCCCAGCCCGGTCCGTTGACCGCGAAGCTCATGATCGGCTGCGAGGCCGGATCGAAGCGCGCGATCACCGGCGGATCGATGTCCTTGGGCAGATCCTGGCGGATGCCGTCCATCTTGGAGCGGACGTCGGCGACCGCGTCCATGATGTGAGTGTTGAGCTGGAACTCGATGAAGACCTGGCTGAAGCCTTCGTTTGAGTACGAGAAGATGCGCTTCACGCCCTCGACCGAGTTGACCGACTCCTCGATCTTCTTGGTGACTTCGCGTTCGACCGCTTCGGGCGAAGCGCCCGAGTAGTTGGTGGTGATGCTGACGAACGGGAAATCCACCTTGGGCCACAGATCGACCGCCAGCCGTCGATAGGAGAAGATGCCAAGCGTCACCAGCGCCACGATCAGCATGGTGGCGAGCACCGGCCGGCGAATCGAGAGATCGCTGAGAAACATGGATCAGCTCTCCTTTCCGCCGATCTGCACCGATTGTCCTTCGACCAGGCCCTCGATCGGGCCGGTCACCACGCTGTCGCCGGGCTTCAGGCCCGACAGGATCTCGATCAGGTCGCGCGCGTCGTCGCGAACGCCAATCTTGATCGCGCGTTTCGCGAGCTTGCCGTTCTCGACCACCATCGCATAGGTCGCGTCACCCTGACCGCGCACGCCGCTGGCCGGCGCGGCCAGCGCCTGGCGCGACTCCTCGGTGACGATGCTGCCCGAGGCGAACAGTCCGCCCACCAGCCTGCCGCCGGGATTCGGCACGTTGACGTAGACCTTGACCTGGCGCGTCGCCGCATCCACCGCCGCGTTCACGCGCGCGACGTGGCCCTGCACGCTGCCGGCCGGGAATCCTGACACGTTGAGCCGCACCGGCGAGCCCACTCGGATGTGGGGAATGAACTCGCTCGGCACCGTGGCCTCGAACTCGAACTCGGCGGTGTTGACGATCTCGAACATCGGATCGCCGTCGCCGGGACGATCGCCGCTCTCGACCGAGCGCACCGAGACCACGCCGTTGATGGGCGAGCGCACGTTGGCGTCATCCCACTTCTTGCTGGCCTGGGCTTCGTTGGCCTGCGCCATCTTGAACGCGGCTTCGGCGGACTCGACGTCGTGTTTCGAGACCGCGCCTTCCTTGAACAGGTTCTGCTGCCGGTCGTAGTCGTCGCTGGCGATCTTCAGCTGGGCCCTGGCGCTGGTGGCCGCGGCCTCGAACGAGGCTCCACGGAAACGGGCCAGGAGCTGTCCCTTGCTCACTGCCTGGCCCTCACGCACTAGCACCTGCTCGATCAGCTCGGCCATCGGCGCCGTCACCTTCACGTCCACCGAGGGCGTGAGCGTGCCGGAGACCGGCACTCCCGAGGTGAGATCGGTGCGCGTCACGACGCCCACGTCACTGGCCGCGAGCAAGGCGGCGTTCTGCGCGACGCCGGCGGCTGCCGAATCCCCCGACTTGCCTCCACAGCCGTACACGGCGACCAGCGCGAGCAGCGCCGCCCCCATCCACAATTTCGTCACACGCTTCATGGTCAACGCTCCTCTTCGGTCTGGGCCGCGGTCAGCTCGTCGAGTGGGCGCTTCACCAGCGGCAGCGGATGCCCGAGGGCGCGCTCCAGTTCGAGCAGGGCGAGGCGATAGTTCTTGGTGGCTTCGGCTTCGTTGATCTGGGCGGTCTGCATCTGCAACCTCGCGTCGGAGACCTCGAGCTGGGTGGACAGGCCGTTCTTGTAGCGCACGTCGGCCAGATAGTGGGCGCGCTGCGCGAGCCCGGCGGTGACGTCGCGCGCCAACAGCTCGGCGAGCATGCGCCGCGCTTCGAGACGCGCCTGGGCAACCTCGATCTCGACGTTCTCCCGTTCCTGATCACGTTGATATTCGGCCTGGCGCAGCTCGGCGTTGGCCTGTGCGACCGCTCCCGACACCTTGAAGCCGGTGAAGATCGGCAAGTCGAGCCTGAGCTGCGCGGTGAGGCTGCGATGGAACTGGTCGAGCGTCGGCCGCTCGATCTGCGGAAATGCCTGCTGCGAGAGCGTTCCCGACAGTGTGAGGCTTGGCCAGTAGCCCGCTTTCTGGACCCGGACGAGCTGCTTCCGCGCTTCGACGTCGGCGTCGGCGCGAATCAAGGCCGCGCGGCCGGTGGGCTCGTTGTTCTCGTCGGCAACCACCGGGACCATGCGGTCGGGGAATGTGAGCGTGGTAGTCAGCTCGAGCGGCTGCTCGAGCGGCACGTTGAGGAGCCGCTTGAGATTGAACATGGCGAGATCCACGGCGTTGCTTGCGGTCACCACCGGCGGTTCCTCGTTGGCGGCGTCGACCTGGGCCCGGATCAGATCGTATTCGGAGCGCGAGCCTTCCTTCTGGTACTCGGCGACCTCGGTGAGATGCGCGCGGGCCTGATCGAGCCCCATTCGCGAAATCGCGAGCACCTCGCGGCTGTACACCGCCTCGAGATACGCGCGCTGGACGCGCGCGCGGATGTTGGCGGCCGTCTCATCGCGATCCGCGCGGTTGCTGGCGCGGTAGGCGCGCGCCGCCGACAATCCCGCGGCGATACGGCCGCCCGACCACAGCAGCTGGGATCCGGTCAGCTCGGCATTCCAGCTGTTGGGCGAACCGAACGGACTGTTCTTGAACAGGCTCGCGATCCCGCTCGTGTCGCCGGCGAGACTCTGGTAGATCGAAGCGAACTGCCGGCCGTAGGTCAGCGAGCCGTTGATTTGCGGCAGCGCCTCGGAGAGCGCCTGTCGCACCTGTGCGTCGGCGACATCCACCTGCGAATTGGCGATGTGGATCTCTTGGCCCTGCGAGAGCGCGCGGGCCACGGCTTCGTCCACCGACAGGCGCAGCGTGTCGGCGATCGAAGGCGCCGCAACTACCTCGCGGGCGAGTGCGACGTCGAATCGCGGCACGATCGCGAGCGCGACGGGCAGCAGAAGTGCGGCCGCGGCGGCCATCTGGGTACCGCGGCGCGCGCTCATGACCTCGTTCCTCTCGGTGCCAGACCGTCGACCACCAGCCGGATGCGGGCGGAGAGCTCGTCCTGAAGATTGAACTGCGTCTGCTCGGGACAGTGGACCCACATAAACAGGAGACCGTAATAAGTGGCAGTCAGCACGCCGATCACGCGCTGCGGATCGAGATCGCGGCGTAGCTCGCCGTTCCGCTGGCCCTGCTCGATGACCTTGAAGATCACCTGATCCCAGCGGCTGCCGATGTCCTCGACCGGCGCGAATGCGCGCTCGAGCAGCTCGCTCAGGACGTAGCGAGAGAGCTCGCGATCCTCCTCGAACGCCGACGCGGCGCGCGCGAAGATCTCGATCAGCTTTTCGGCCGCCGGCTTGTCGGCGGCCAACACCTCGTTGGCGGCGGCTTCGGCATCCGCGAGCCGCTGCTCGGACAGGTAGGCGAGAACCGCTTCCTTTTTCGGGAAATAGTTGAAAAACGTGCCGCGCGCGACGTCGGCGCGCTCCGTGATTTCGTCCACGGTCGTGGCCTCGAAGCCACGCTCGCGGAACAGGCGAATCGCGTGAAGGAAGATGCGCTGTCGCGTTTCGTCCTTCTTGCGTTCGCGGCGAGAGATTTCGAGTTCGCTCATGGTGGGTACCTCGGGAACGGGAGCTTTGGACTGAGTAGGTAATTGGACTAAACACAAAGTTAGACGCAGTCCAACTCGCAAAGGTTTCATCATGCTCAGAAGATTGCGGTCTTGTGACATATTTAAAGTGATTTCAATGAGTTACCGATGTAGCAGCGTGCGCAGCCAGTTCTCCCTGCGGTTCAATAAGCAGGGTCCTGCCAACCGCAATCTTCCGAGCATGACCGGCAAGTCGCGTATGCTGGCGCCATGACCCACCCCAGGGATGGAGGCGGCTCCCAGTCCCGCGTCCTGGTCACGGATGGCGAGTTCAAACACACCCTCGGGATTGCCCGCGCGCTGGCTCTCCGCGGCCACGAAGTCCATCTGCTGGCCCGCTCCGGCCGCGCTCCGGCGGCGCATTCGCGCGCCGTGGCCGAGTGCCATCTGGGGCCCTCGCCTGGCGACCCGGCCTACGACGACTGGCTCATGGGGATCCTGTCCGCCCTGGCTCCCGTGAGCCTGTTGCCGGTGGGAAGCGCCACGATGGCCGCGGCGCACCGCCTGCGCGGCCGTTTCCCGGCCGGAGCGAACGTGGCGCTTCCGCCGCCGGCATCGTTCGAAGCGGCGAATGAGAAGGCCCGCGCCGCGCTCATGGCCCGGGCGATCGGGGTCGCGACGCCCGACGAGCGCCTGGTCGGAAGCGAAGCCGAGGCCCTGGCCGCGCTTCGGGCGCTCGGGCTTCCGCTGGTGCTCAAGTCGGCGCGCGAAGAGGGCCGGAAGGTGCTGCGCTACGTGCGTGCCGAATCCGAGCTGGCCGAAGCGTTCGCCACGCTCCGCACGCTCACCGGCGGAGCGTTGCTTGCCCAGCGCTACATCGAGGGCGATGGCTTCGGATTCAGCGCGCTCTACTGGAACGGCCGCCGCATGCGACACTGCATGCATCGCCGCCTGCGCGAATGGCCACCGAGCGGAGGCACCAGCGCGTGCGCCGAGAGCCTGCCCGAGGCGCCCGAGCTCGAACGTGCCGGCACCGCGCTGCTCGACGCTCTGCAGTGGCATGGCGTGGCGATGGTGGAGTTCAAGGGCGCGCTGGCGCCGGGGGAATTGTCCCTGATGGAGGTGAACGCGAAGTTCTGGGGGTCGCACGATCTCGCGCTCGCGGCGGGCGTGGATTTTCCGGGCGATCTGGTCGCGCTGCTGGAAGGCCAGCGACTGGGCCCCCAGGCTCCGGTGAAACGCGTCCGCTTCTCCTGGCCGCTGGGCGGCGACCTGTGGCACGGGCTGTTCCGTCCCGCCGATCTGCCGCGCGTGCTGTGGGATGCGATCTCGCCGGCGGTGGCGCACAACTACCGGCTCGACGATCCGCTGCCGCACGTGTTCGAGCTGATGCAGTGGGCGCGCTCGTTCCCGGGCGCGCTTCGCGAGGCGCGCGAGCTGCGATGAGCTGGACGTTCGTCGGGCACGTGCACACGCGCCACAGCTTCGACTCCCTGACCGATCCCACCGCGCTCGCCCGGCATGCCGCGGCGCTCAAGATCGACGTGCTGGCGGTGACCGACCACGACACCTGGCGGGGCGCCCTCGACACCCGCGAAGCCGCGGCCAGGCTCGGCCTTCCGCTCATGGTGATCCTCGCGTCGGAAGTGGCCACCGACCAGGGCGACGTGATCGCCCTGTTCCTGCGCCGCGATCTGCGCGAGTCGAGCGCACCCCGGCTCTGCGACGCGATTCACGAGGACGGCGGCCTGGTGCTGCTGCCTCATGCGTTCAAGTGGCACCGTCTCGATGAGGAGCTGCTGAAGCGCGTGGACCTGATCGAGGTGCACAACGCCCGCACCGGACGCGCGGACAACACGCGCGCGCTCGAGCTCGCGCACCGGCGCGGCCTGCCCGAGTTGGTGGGGCCCGACGCGCACCGGCTGGGCGAATTGAACCTGGCACGCGTCGAGTTCGAGGGGGATCGGCCCGCCGATGACGAGGGTTTGAAGCTGGCGCTCAAGAGCGCGCCGCGCCGGTTTCATCTCGGCACCGGCTCGATCTGGAACGAATGGTTGAGCCAGGGCGCGAAATTCCTGCGGCAGCCGTCGTTCCACGACGCCTTCTGGCTGGTGCGCAGCGGACTGAGACGCCTGGTGAAACCCGGCGAATACGTGAGCGGATGAGCGCGCCTCTCCACCGCGGCCGGCCGCTGCGCGTGCTGCACGGCACCTATGAAGTGGCCGGCCAGGGCATGATGCTGGCGCGCGCGCTTCGGGATCTGGGCTGCGAGTCCGACTCGCTCGCCTATCGCGTCGACTGGGACGGGCGGCGGCCCGAGTTGATCGTCGATCTCGACCGCCATCGCACCGGGCTCGGCCGGCTGGTCGGCATGGCCGGCGCGTTCGCGCGCTGGGCCGGTCATTACGACGTGTTCCACTTTCACTTCGGCACCAGCTTCTTCTACGTGCATCCGCGCGAGCAGCCGCAGGCCTTGCGCGGGCACTGGGATCTGCCGCTGCTGAAGCGGATGGGCAAACGCATCGTGTTCCACTTTCACGGCTGCGAGATCCGCAATCGCGAGTTGATGCGCGCACGGCATCGGCTCGCGACCTGCACCGAGTGCAACCCGTTCTGTCATCCCTGGCACCAGCAGTGGCTCGCCGAGCAGGCGGCGCGGTACGCCGATCGCGTGTTCTTCTCGACGCTCGATCTCGCCGAGTCGGTGCCCAACGGAGTCCAGCTGCCGCTCGCGATCGAGGCCGAGCGCTGGAAGCGCGCCGCCCGCGAATTTGCTCTCCCCGACGCCGGCCACCGCGACGGCGTCCACGCTCCGGTGGTGATCGCGCATGCGCCCACCCACCGGTTGATCAAGGGCACCGCCTACGTCGAGGCGGCGGCACGGGAGCTGCGCGACGAGGGATTGAACGTCGAGCTGCGGCTCATCGAAAGACGCCCGTGGGCGACGATGCCGGAGTTCCTCGCCGGCTGCGACATCCTGGTGGATCAGCTGATGATGGGCTGGTACGGGCTGCTCGCGATCGAGGGGATGGCGATGGGCCGCACCGTGATCGCCTACCTGCGCGAGGACTTCTCGGCGCAATTGAAAGGCTGCCCGGTCGAGAGCGCCGAGCCGGGCACGCTCACCGATTTGCTGCGCGAGCTGGTGCGCGATCCCGCGCGTCGCGCGATGCTGGGGGTCGCCGGCCAGCGCTACGTGGATCATCACCACGACCTGCCGGTGGTGGGAGCGAGGCTCCTGGCGGAGTACCGGGCGATCCTGGGTGGCACGCCTGCGTCCAGATTCGAAGCCGCCGGCGCGAAGCCTGGCGCATGAGGATCTCGTTCCGATTCGACGGGCCGGCGTGGGCGGAGCCGCGCACGCGCTGGACGATCAGCACGATCGCGCCGCTGCTCGACGCGCCGTGGGGGCTGGATCCACCCGATCACACACCACGGGCGGATCAGCCGGTGGTCTGGATCGGGCAGCAGGCGCCGGCGCCGCGCGATACCGCCGCGGTGATCGCATTCGAAGGCTGGCGTGAATGGCAGGCGGCCACGCTCGAGCGCGTGAAGTTCGACGGCGTCACGTTGGCGGCGCCCGCGGGAGCATCCAAGGCCGATTCGCCCGGCCATTTTCCCAGCGCCTGGTTGCAATCGTTGTGGCACGTGCTCTCGCGACAGGAAGAGCGCGAAGACGCGCGGCGCGACCAGTGGCAATGCTACAGCGGCGAGTACACGCGGCTCGGCGGGATCGGGCTGCTCGAGACCCCGTGGGTGAATCTGGCGGCCGAGCAGTTGCGATCGCGGATCGAAGCGTGGTGCGCTTCACGAGGCGTGTCGCTTCCGCGCACGCCGCGCTGGAAGAACGGCGCCCGTTTCGCCGTCGCCCTGAGCCACGACGTCGACGACGTGCGCCTGCGCTCGGTGGCGCAATCGTTGCGATTGTTGAGCCTCTCACGATCCCCGAAATCGTACGCGTTCCGGGGCGGGCTCGCGGCGTTGTCGCGGTCGCTGCTTGCTTCGAGCGGCTCCGATCCCTATTCGCAGTTCGAGCGTTGGGCGCAGCAAGAAGCCGACCGTGGCTTCAGAGCGACCTGGTTCGTGTTCGGACAAACGCGCCTCGCCCATGAGTACGACGCTCCCTATCTTCTGTCCGATCGGCTGAGCTTCGAAGGACGAACCACGTCGGTCGGCCAGATGTTCGGTTCGCTTGGCGCGCGTGGCTTCGAGATCGGTCTCCACGGCACGTATGGCTCGTGGCGCGATGCCGGCGTGTTGAGAGCGGAGCGCGAACGGGTGGCGCGCGCGACCGGGCGCGAGGTCACCAGCACGCGCCAGCACTATCTGCGCTTCGATATCGACCGCACCTTAGCCGCGCAGGAGGGCGCCGGCCTCACCACCGACGCCACCCTCGGCTACAACGAAGCGATCGGATTTCGCGCCGGGATCGCGGCCCCCTTTCATCCGTGGAACGCGGGAGCACTCCAGGCCCACCGGCTCCTCGAGGTGCCGCTCACGCTCATGGATGGCGCCCTGTTCCGCTCCTTCCAGCTCTCGCCGGAGGCCGCGGTGAGGCGCACGCTCGAGCATCTCGAGTCGGTCGAGCGGGTGGGCGGGCTCGCCGGCCTGCTCTGGCATCCCAATGCGGCTGCCGAACGCCTGTTTCCCGGCTGGTGGTCGTGCTTCGTCGCGGCGCTCGATCACCTGGTCGCGCGCGGCGCCTGGGTCGCGAATGTGGGCGAGATCGCCGAATGGTGGCGCGAGCGAAATCGCCGACTTGAATTGGATTCCGCGACCGACTGAGCGATCGCGCTCAGAACCTCATGCTCACCTGCGCCATGTAATTTCGCGTCGCGGCCGGAATGTACTCGGCGTAGCGGACGCCCAGATACGTGTACCCGTAGCCGCTCGCGTCGTAGAACAGATTGGTGGCGTTGAGCAGTCGCACCGTGAGATCGAGGCGGGAGGCGCCGAGACGGAATCCGGTTCCGCCCGACAGATCGAGCACCGTGTGCGGGTCGATGCTGCGCGAGTTTTCCTGCGAGTTGTCCATGTACATGCGCCCGGCGCTGTGCGTCGCCGCCGCCAGCCAGCCGCGGGTGGATTCGACCCTCAGCTCGAGGTTGACGAGCAGATCGGGGAACAGGCCGATGGTGTTGCCGTTGAAGGTGGACGGGTTCCCGAGATCGTCATACTCCACGTAATCGATGAAATGGTTGTCACTGAAGGTGGCGTTGCCGTTGAGCACCGCGCGCGACGTCCGGCCGAGCGAGCGCGCCGCCATTCCCGCCAGCTCCACCCCTTCGTGCAGCGAGCGCGCGGCATTGGCCACCTCCGGCACTCCGAGATCGGTGTTGAACTGACCGGCGTCCACCAGCTCGTCGCGGAAGTCCATGCGGAAGAGATTCACGGTGAGCGCGGCCGCCGGGCCGCTGGCGCCGCCGGGCGCCCGTGAAGAGCCGCCCGACCAGGCCGCGCCAGCCTCGAAGTCGTTGACGCGCTCCGGGCGGATCAGCGGGTCGGTCCAGGTATGGGTGGCGGGATCCTGGTGCGCGAACAGCGGCGCGCTCGGATAGTCCTCTCCATCGTAGAGATTCTGGAGCGCGGGCTCGCGCGAGGTCTGCGCCCACGACGCGAACAGGGCGACCGCGCGTTTGCCCGGCTGCCAGGCCAGCCCCAGGCGCGGCAGGAAGAAATCATAGCTCTGGATGAAGTTGACGCCGTCGAAGTTGTCGCCGCGCATGTCGTAGGACTGGTACCGCCAGGCCGCGTCGGCGGTGACGCTGAACGCGGCCGACGGATTCCATTCCTCGCGCGCGAAGATCCCGCCCGAAAACGTGCGCGGATGGAAGTCGTAGTAGAGCGGGTTGGGCCCCGTCCCGGGCGGCAAGTTCGAGCCGCTCTGAATCGCGCCGTAGTGATGTCCGTCGTGCCAGCGCATCTCGCCGCCCACGATCAGCGTGCCGTGGGGCTGCTGCCACGAGGCCCTGGGCAGCCAGCCGTAGTGCTGATCCACGATCGTGCGCCGGCGCACCACGTCGGTGCTGATGATGGTGAACTTGCCGTTGACGTCCTGGGTGAGCGCGCCGCTGGCGTCCTGCTGATAGTAGTCGCGCGGCGCCAGCGTCGAGTCGGTCGTGGTCCAGCTCGCCAGGCGATAGCTGGCCAGGGGCTCCTCGAAGCGCTGCTCATCGTAGTAGCCCTTGCCGTCGAAATAGAAGACGGTGTTGCTGATCGAAAGGCGCTCGCTCGGCGCCCAGTTGTGCAGCAGGACGTAGTGCGGCTCGAAGAAATGATCGCGCTCGTCGGGGAAGGTGAGCGGATTGAAACGCCGGTCCTCGGCCATGGCCTCGGGCGACAGACCGTAGTAGGCCAGGTGAGTCTCTTCCGGCCCGCCGAACAGGTTCACCTGGAAGGATTGGCGGCCCACCAGCTTTCTCGCCGCCAGCAGATACGACCACAGCTTCGACCACGATTGATCGCGGTAGCCGAAGCTGCTGATGCGCGAGTATCGCCCGTAGAGGTTCCAGCCGCCGTCGAGATCGCCGGAGTTGCCCTCGAAGGTGAGGCGCTTGGTCTCGAACGAGCCGTAGTCCACGGTGAGGCGCTGCTCGGGAGCATGCGTGAACGGGGAGGTCGTCAGGTTGACGCTACCGCCCACCGCCGCCGCGCCGTAGAGCGCCGCGCCGACGCCGCGCTGCATGGTGACCTCGGCGGTCGAGGCCAGCAGGTCGGGATGATCGATCCAGTAAACCTCGTGCGACTCGGGGTCGTTGAGCGGCACGCCGTCGATCAACACGCTGATTCGCCGCTGCGGAAATCCGCGGATCGAGAGATACGAGTAGCCCACTCCGTTTCCCGCGTCGGAGTAGGCGTAGGCGTCGGGCATCGAGGCGATCGCCATGGGCGTGTCCTGGCCCCAGGTGCGCGACAGAACCTCCCTGCGATCCAGGGTGGTTCTGGCGATTGGCGAAGTCGAGGTGAATCGCGTGGTGCTCACCTCGGTCACCGGCAACGTCACCACGCGGGAAAAGGTGTCGGCGGCGGCCGAGTCGGCGGGTGCGGCGGCGTTGGCGGGCGTCGGGATGAGCAGTGTTGCCGCGAACAGGGCGACGCAGTAGCGCGCACCGAAATTCACGAGTGGTCTCCTCGCTGGAGCGCGTGGCCCGCCGCATAGATCAGCAGCGAGGCGCCGAGCCCGGCGTAGATGGGTTCGATGGAAAAGGGATTGCGCCCGCGTACGTCAAGCATGCGGGCCACGATCCAGCCGAATGAGACCAAGAATGGAATCGCCATGGCGGCGGTGGTCCAGTGGTGGCCAAGACGGCCGCGCCCGAGCAGCGCAGTGCCGACCGGGAGCAGCAGCGCCGGCGTGGTGATCGAGCCCAGGTCGTGCCACAGGTCGATGACGCTCTGCCTGGCGATCGCCAGCACGGTGGCGAACAGTGCCGCGATCCACAGCCCCCATCTCGAATACGAAACCGCCTTCGCCTCGTCCGCACCGCGCTGCAACCGCCAGATCACGTCGCGGCCAATGGTGGTGGCGGCGATGAAGCCGTAGGAATCGATGGTGCTCATCACCGTGGCGATCATCGCCAGGTAGAAGAGGCCGAGCGCGAACGGCGGCAGCGTGAGGTTGGCGATCTCGGGAAACGCATAGACCGGCTGCGCCAGATTCGGCAGCAGGGCGCGCGCGTACATCCCGCATGCGGTGGTGAGGAAGTCGAAGATCGCCCAGCATACGATCGACCACAGCACGCCCTGCTTCGCGATCTCGGGATCGCGCGCGGCGTAGGCGCGCTGCCAGAAGCCCGGATCCACCAGCGCCGAGAGCGCGATGAAGTACCAGACCAGGATCGCGCCGGGGGGATTGCCCCCGCGCCAGGTGAACAGCTCGGGCGGCAGGCGCTGCTCGAGGAATGGCAGGCCGCCCTGCTTCGCCACCAGCACCGCGAGCAGGATGATGAAGCCGAGGTACATCAGCACGAACTGCACCTGGTCGGTGAAGACCACGCTTCGCAGGCCGCCGCGATGGATGTAGAAGACCGAGAGCAGCGACGAGGCGACGATGCACGGCACCAGGGGCAGCCCGAACATCGCGGCGAACAAGGTGCCGAGCATCAACACATAGGCGGCCGGCGCCGAGATGATGAACACGGCGGTCGCGCCGATCAGGGCCGGGCCGCGCCCATAGCTCTTGAGCAGCAGATCGGGCAGGGTGGTCAGCGCGGCCTCGCGCGCCCGGCGCGCGAACAACAGCGCGAACAGCAACGCGCCGATGTAGTAGGGCACGCCGAATACCACCCAGTTGGCGAGCCCGTAGCGGTACGAATACTCGCCGACGCCGAGGATGCCACCGTACCAGGTGACGACCAGCGTGGCCACGAACGCCGGCAGCGTGACGCGGCGGCCCGCGAGCAGATACTCGAGCGGCGTCTTGCTGGTGCCGAACAGGCGCAGCCAGACCGCCGCCAGAAACGCGAAATAGAGTGCGACCAGTCCCCAGTCGAGTGGACTGTGGCTGAACATGCGCGCATCCCCTGCGGGCGGATCGAGGTCTCGCGACGTCGCGCGGCGTGTGGCCGCGCGCGGCGAAACGAAAAAGCCGCCCGCGTGAGGGACGGCTGGAAGGCAACCGGAGAGCTCGCTTGTCTTCGCCGTTTCCCTACGCTGGTATCAACCAGTTCAGGTTCGAAGGGTGTGCTCTCAGGCCGGGATTTCTCCGGCCACCCCTAACGACGCGCGCCCGACCAACCTTCGGTCGGTGCCCGGGCGCGGACGGGCGCAAAGATGCGGCAATGGGAGAGGGAAAGCAAGCGCGATTCTCGCCGGGCGCCTGGCGCTCACTTCCGTCGCGCCGAAGCGAGCGCCAGCGTTCCGGCGACGCGCGGATCGAAGACGCGCACCGACTCCGGAATCGCCGCGATCATCCGTCGCGCCGCCGCCGTGTCACCCGCGGCTTGCGCGATCCACGCCTGGTGAGCGCGCGCGACGTTGGCGTCGAGCCCTGCGGCGACGCCGGCACGCAGCAGGTCGCGCGCCGCCTCGAGCTCGTTGGCCACGATGTGAGTACGCACCAGGGCGACGGTCGCGGGTTCGTTGCCGGGATCGAGCGTGATCGCGACCTCGAGGCAGTCACGAGTGGTCTTGGCATGCCCGAGCCGGTCCTGGCGCGCCGCCTCCTCGAGCAACGGATCCGCGGCGGCGCGTCCCGAAACGCCGGCGGCCCGGTATTCGTCGCGCGCGCGGTCCAGCTCGCCGCAAAGTACGAGCTGCTCGGCGTAGCGGGCGCGCAGCGGTCGGGACTCGGGCGCGAGGCGTACGGCGGTGGTCAAGGCGGCCAGCGCCTCGCGATCGTGACCCGCGCGGGACTCGGCGATCGCGAAACTCTGATAGAACGCCGCGCGCGCGAGTCGAATCGGCAGGGAAGAAGTGTCGGCGAGCGCGCCGGAGCGGTCGAGTGCGGCCGCGCGCTCGAACCACGGAATTGCCTTCTGCGCGTCGCCGGCCGTGAGCCACGCGTCACCGAGCGTGACGGAGTCGTTCCACTCGTCGATGGTCGGAGTGGAGCCGAACAGCGGCGCGAACGCCAGCGCGCCGGCAGCGACCGCGATCGCGATCATGACCAGCTGCCGCCGGCGGGGAATCGTCTTCCACCCCGCGAGCGCCGCGATCGACATCGCGCTCAGCACGGCAAGCGGAGGCACGAGATGAATCCGGTAGCGGTCCACGACGAAGAAGACCGCAATCCCCAGCACCAGCAAGGTGAGGTATCCGATGGCCGCTCGTGCTTCCGGCCCGCGCGACCACGCGAGCGGGATGGCCGCCAGCCCCAGGATCGCGATGAAGGCGAACTCGAGCGACAGCGGCCACCCCAGCGGCCCGGCGACGCGCTCGGAAACGCGGGGGTCCATGAACTGTGGGATTTCACGATGATTGAAGAGCAAGGCGATCTTGCCGAGAAGCAGGCGGGCGGCGCTGATCGGGTCCGACTTCATGTGGTCGAGCGCCAGGTCGCGCCAGTAGCGCGAGCTTGCCGCGGGCCCGAGTTCGCGCCGCGCGGAATGCGAGAGGTACGCGCGTCCGTCCCAGGCGGCGAGCGCGTCGGACTGCGTGTCGCCGCCCGACACCGTCGCCGAGGCATCGCTGAACATCTGGAACGCGCCGGTCGCCTGCGGGCCGTTGCCGATGTAGAGGTTGTAACCGCCGCTGTAGGTGAGCGGAATGAACGCGCCGATCACGCGCTGGTGGTAGAAGCCGGTGGCGAGAATCGCGATCAGCGGCGCAGCCACGAGCGCCGCGAGCGAAGGAAGCGGTTGCACCGGGCGCGTCTTCCAGATCAGCACGGCGAGCGGAATCAGAAGCAGCATGAAGGTCGGACGCCCCAACGACATCAACGCGACGAGCAGGCCCATCAACCAGGCGGGGCGCCCGTGGTCTCGAACCATCAGCCAGAGCGCCACGCTGCCGAGCAGAAAGAGCAGGCTCTCGCCGAGGATCATGTTCTCGAAGAACACCGACATCGAGTAACCGGCGAGGAAGATCCCGACGATCGCGCCGGCGATGGGTGAGGAGACGCGTCGGCCCGCGTCGGCGAGCAGGGCCACGGCGATCGCTCCCATCACGCCCTGAAACACGAACACGGGCATGGCCTGATCGCCCCCGATGGTGCGCAGGAATGCCAGGAAATACGGATAGAGAGGCCCGAAGAAGAACGGCCGGGTCGGGAGCCACTGCCCGGCACGGATCTCGGTGGCCCAGTTCCAGTAGACCCGGGAATCATCACGGATCAGCCGCAGCAGAGGGCCCTGCGACAGCCGCCAGAGCGTCACGAGCCGCCAGCCGAGCGCCGCCGCGAACAGGCCGCTCAAGTACCAGCGCCACCATCTCGGAGTGGTCATGACGGTCGGGGGCTCGCGTTCAACTCGGTGTGATCATGGCAGATCGTGGCGTTCGCATCGCGCTGTGGGAAACCTCCACGCACCACCGGCCATTGTTGCCGGTTTGATCGCGTACAACTTCGGGCGCGTTCGGCACTCCGCCGACAGTCTTGACTGGCCGCGCCACGCGCCGGGACCTAGCCTGATCAGCGGACGACCCCCACGCAAGGATCTGCCAGTCCTGCGCTGGGCGCCGGCCGCAGCATCCCTGCTACGCGCATCTCGAGTGGCACGCGCGCCCAGCGCCTCGTGATCCCTGGTACACCCCTCGTGACCGTGTTGCGCGATCAGCGCGCCGCCGTGAACCACGGTGTCGCGAGATCGGGGATCGAGCGGAGGACGAACAGCTCGAAGAAGCGCCGGAGATCGAGCGTCGCGACGAGCATCAGCGCGACAGCGCTGGCGATCAGGGCGACGCGATATCCGCCGGACGACAGCCTGACACGCGCCACGCGAAGCATCGTGGCCACGAGGATTCCCCCGAGCATCGCGGCAGGCGCGTAGATCGGGCTCAGGAAGCGGAGATTCTTGACCGGGTAGAGGGCACTCGCCAGCGCGAAGCCTCCGGTCCAGACCGCGAGCGCTCGCTCCGCGCGCCAGCAGCGCGATCAGCATCGCGATCGCGAACAGCGCCAGCACGTCGTCCTGCCAGCCGCGCCGCGCGATGGCGAGGTCGAGTGGCGAGACCGCGAGCAGCAGCGCGGCGACCACTGCCGCGCCCGCCCCGAACCATCGCCAGGTCGCGAATGCCGCCAGCGCGAGGATCAATATGCTGGCGAGCGTCGAAAGCAGCGCCAGCGTCAGCGGCGAGCTCTGCCCGGTCGCGCGCATTGCGGCGGCCGCCAGCGCGAAGTATCCGGCACGCGTCGGCGGTGGAAGCTCGCTCAATTCGGGATCGGCGCGGTAGTCGCGCATCACCTGCGGGTGGCGCGAGAATCCCGCCGAGGCGAAGCTGGCCGCCAGCGTCGCGTAGGTCTGCTCATCGGGCGTGAACATTCGCACCGGCGGCAGCGTCGAGCGGAGCACCACGCCGAGCCCGACGATCGCGGCGAGCAGCGCCGGGCGCGAACGGCGGCGGATGGGGCACCCGGCGCGGCGTTTCGTTTGCGGCGGCGAGTCTTCACGGCGCGAGCATCCGCGTCTCACTCACGAGCGTCAAGACCCCAGCCGAGCGATCGAGTGTCGAGGCGCGCGCCCGCATCTCGCCTCGACGCATCGCCTCGCTTATGCTGCGCGCCATGTCACCCGCCGAAGGCTCGATGCTCTGCCCGCAGTGCGGCCGATTGATCGGGGTGTCGGAGGAACGCTGCCCGTTCTGCGGCGCGTGGCGGCCCGGCATGTTCGGCGCGGCGCCCAAGCTGCAGCGGTTCTTCGCCGCCCATCACATCGACCTGATCTCGGTGATCGTGACGGCCTGCGTGGCGCTCTACGCGACTTCGCTGGCGCTCGACCCGCGCGCGGTGTTCGCCAACGGATTCAACCTGTTCAACCTGCTGGCGCCGAGCACCCGCGCCCTGTTCCAGCTCGGCATGACCGGGGGCGTGGCGTGGCGCGCCGGCTGGTGGTGGACGCTGCTCACCGCGATCTACCTGCACGGCTCGCTGCTCCACATCTTCTTCAACATGATGTGGGTGCGAAATCTCGGCCCGGTGGTGAGCCAGGTCTACGGGCCGGCGCGCGCGTTCGTGATCTTCAGCATCGCCGGCGCGGCCGGATTCCTGGTCTCCAACCTGGTCACCGGCAGTCCGACCATCGGCGCCTCGGGCAGCATCTTCGGCCTGCTGGCCGCGCTCATCGTCTACTCGCGCCACGCCGGCGCCTCGGTGATGAGGGCGCAACTCTGGCAGTGGGCGATCATCCTGTTCGTGTTCGGATTCCTCATGCAGGGCGTCAACAACTTCGCCCACGCCGGCGGCTTCGCGGGCGGATGGATCTGCGCGCAGATCATGAAGCCGCTCGGCGAAAAGCGCGAAACGCCTGCGGTGCAGGTGCTGGCGCTCGCCCTGCTCGCGCTCACTGCCATCGGTGTCGCGCTCTCGTTCGTCAAAGTGACCACGCTGCTGCTGAGCCAGTAAAGGCCTCTCTCGCGGTCCGGCGGCGCCGGACCGGCCAGCGGCAGGTACCCCCGCGGCAAAGGCCTCTGCTATAGTCGCGTGGTTCGCGGGCGCCAAGCGCCGGTGAAATCCGCACGGGATCGTCCCCGAGAGGCGGTCCGGCGGTTCGCGCCGTCCCCAACCTCCCGGGATGACCGACTCCATACTCCAGAGCCGAATCAAGCAGCCGCTCGAATCCTTCGTTCGGCTGAGCCCCGACCAGCGCAGCGGCATCATCCGGGCAGCGGTCTCCGACCTCAACGCGTTCCTGGATGACGGGCGCGCGCTCGATCAGCGCGAGGCTCCCGCGCGTACCCGCGAGCTGGCGCAGTCGTTGTTCGCGGCGCTCGAGAACATCGCCGACGACAGCCCGGCCGCGCGGAGCGGCGCGCGCGCCGCCACGCTGGCCGAGCGCCTGGTCACCGAGGCATTCGTTCGCGAGGAAGCGGACCGCGACCAGAACGTCTACCTGGGCAAACTGTTCACGCGCACGCTCACCCGGGCAATTCCGGATCTGATCTTCCAGCCGGTCTCGGTCGCCGAGGCCGCGGCCTCGCTGCGCTGGGCGCGGCTGAACCAGGTGCCGGTGACGCTCCGCGGCGCGGCCTCCACGGCAATGGGCGGCGCGGTGCCGAACGATGGCGGACTGACGCTCGATCTTTCGCGTCTCGACTCGATCGACATCGAGGCCGGCAACGGCGTGGCGGTGGTGGGCGCGGGAACGCGGCTCCGCACGCTGCACCAGAAGCTGGGCGAGCGCGGGCTCGCGCTGCGCGCCTATCCGTCGAATCTCGGCGGCACGCTGGCCGGCTGGTTCGTGACCGGCGGCATCGGCATGAACGCGTTCGGCCGCGGGCGCGCGCTCGATTCGGTCCGCTCCGCCGACCTGGTGCTGCCGGGCGGCGAGCACCTTCGCTTCCACGACGACGGCCGGCTCGACGTGCCCGGCGAAGGCCACCACCGGCACACGCTCTCGAAGGAGGAGAGCGCCGGCTGGTTCTCCGCGCACGGGCTCGAGCCGATCACGCTGGCGGATCTCGCCGGCAGCGAAGGCGTGTTCGGGATGCTCACGCACCTGACGGTGTCGGTGGAGCCGCGACCCGAGATCGGCGCGTTTCTCATCGCATTTCCGCTGCCGATGGGCGCGTTCGAGGCCGCACGCTGGGTGGCGGGCGTGTCGGGGACGCGGTTTGGCGCCCCGGCCAACGTGAAGGCGATGTCGGCTTCGCACCTCCATCACCTGCGCGAGGTGTGGAAGGACGAGGACAGCCGCGACTGGCGCCAGCGCGGCTCCAGGCTGAGCGACGGTGCCACGCTGCCCTGGAGGCGCATCGCCAGTCCGAACGAGCTGGGCGCCGCGACCGGCGCCGACAGCGCTCAGGCCGGAAGCTATCTCTTCGTGGACTTCTTCGATCTCGACGCGGCGCGCGTGTTTGCCACGGCGATCGGCGAGATGCCGGGATCGCCGCGCGCGCTCGAGAAGGAGAGCGTGCGCTTCGCCGCCGAACGCTTCCGACCGCAGCAGATCAAGCGTCTGGGACCCGGCATGCTCGCGGCCGAGATCGTGCTGCCGCTCGATCAGGTGGTGCGTTTCATTCCAAAGGCGGCGCGACTGGCGAGCAACGCCGGTAACGATCTCGACGCCGAGGTCTACGTGCTCGCCGACGGCACCGCGCTGGTGATCGCCGGCTACCTCACCGACCACCGGCGCGGATCCTTCGCGGTCGACCTCATGATCGCGCCGGCGCTGGTGGACCTGGCGATGCGTTCGCATCGCGGGCGGCCGTACGTGCTCGGGCGGTGGCAGTCGGCGTGGGCACGGAAGCGGTTCGGCGGCAAAGAGGTGTCGCGCCTCGCGCGCGTCAAGCGCGGCGTGGATTCGGCCGATCTGGTCAACCGCGGCGTGCTGCTGCGATTCCGGCTGCACGGCCCGCTCGGAGGCCTGGTGCAGGCGACGTTCGCGCCCGGGGTGGGGTTGCTGAGCCGTGTCTATGGCTCGACCATTCTTTCGCCGTTGGTGCGGATCGCGCGCGCGATCTTGAGCGGATTCCCGGGTCCGGCGCGTGGTCGCGGGGAGCCGGCGAAGGTCGGAGCGAAATTCGCCGCCAGCTCGGCCACTGGCGGGCTGATGGAAGCCGACGGCCACGTCATGGCGGTGACTCAGGTGGCCGCGGCGCGCGCACTCAACTGCGTGAATTGCGGTGAGTGCAACAGCGTCTGCCCGATCTTCAACGAATCGAAGATCCGCCTGCCGCAGATGCTCACGCACGTCGGCGAGGGGGCGTACGCCGGCAAGGGCGTGTCACCGATCGGCAGCGTCCTGCTCGATCTCTGCATGCGCTGTGGCAACTGCGAGGAAGTCTGCCAGGCCGGCATCCCGCATCTGCCGCTCTACGAGCAGCTGCAGACGCTCTCGGACGACCGGCGCCCGCCCGACAAGGAGCGCCACACCGCGATCGTCGCCGCGGTGCGCAGTTCGTCGCACTATCTCCGCGACTTCCTCGACGTTCGTCCGGGAGGCTACGTGAAGCGCGCGCCCGCCTCGCTGCCGGGGGTGGCGCGCTACATGTTGATGCGCGCCGAGAACGACGCCGGCCCGGCCGCCACCTGCATTCATTGCGGCGCGTGCGTGGCGGTCTGCCCGACCCAGGCCAATCGCGAGTACGAGGGCGCCGACCCGCGCTGGATCACCACCGCGCAGGAACGCTGCGTGGGCTGCGGCACGTGCGTCGAGGTGTGCCCGGCCAATCAGGCGAACGGCGGCCAGACGCTGCGCGTGATGGAGGCGCCGACCCGCGACTGGTTCATCGCGCTCGAGGAGTTCGAAAGGGGAGCGGCAAAGTGAGCATCGGCATCGAACGGTTGCGTGACGAGCTGACCAGCACCGGTGGCGCCGACACCAACGGCGATGGCGCGTTCAAGTCGACGCCCGATTTCGAGCGGCAACGTCGGGACGCGGCCGCCGAAGCGCACGCGTTCCGGGATCAGCTCGGGCTGTGGGAGGACCTGCTGTCGCTGGTGGTGGATCCCGACCATCCGCGCGTCGCGGACCGCGAGCGCAAGCGCCGGCTGCTGTCGTTCCTGCTCGAGCGCGCGGGAATCGACGAGGCACGATTCTGGATGACCGGCCGCGGGAAGCGGGGCCGGCTGTTCCTCAGCCGCTATTCACGGGTATCGCGCGAGATCCCGCAGCTCGAGATCAGCTCGTTCGACCTCGACAAGCTGCTGAAGGAGCGTTACCGGCACGAGCCGCTGACCCTCGGTGCGGCCTGGCACTACGGCTTCTGGCGCTCGTACTTCTCGCACGCCGCGATCACGCATCCGGCGAATGACGGCCTGCGGGAGGAGTTCTCGACCGCGTGGGACATCGTGCGCAAACACCCGGCGGTGCTGTTCCGCACCGCCGGCGGTGTCGAGCAGAGCACTCTGACCTCGATCCATCTCGACATGCCGATGCTGGTGGGGCCGCTGCCGTGGAGCGACGGCGAGACCATGGAGCGCGCCTACCTTCAGGCGATCGAGGCCGCCGATCCCGGCGAGGACCTTCATACCCGGACGCTCCTGATCGTCGAGGCCGAGCGCTATCTCGATCACATCGCTGCGCTCTCCGAATTCGGCGAACACCTGATGTTGCGCATTCCGGCCGACATGGTGCAGTGGCTGGACGGCGAAGGCGAGCGCTTCGACACGCTGCGCGAGGCGCTGCGCCGGTCGCGCATCGTCGAGCTGGAGTGGAGCGGCGATCTGGCGGGCGACGTCGAGCGCGTGCTCGGCATCAATCCCAGGCTGCTGATCTCGGTCTATCTGCCGATCGGCGGCGACCCGGCGGCCTTCTGGCACGCGATCGAGACCGCGGCGCGCCAGGACGGCGTCGCGGCCATTCACTATCACTCGGGCCCCGAGAAGTCCTACCGGCTCACGCCCCGCGTGGACGCCTTCCTCAAGGCGCGCTTCCTGCGCGCGCGTGTGCAGTTGATCAGCGCCGGCGGCAACACCGACACGCAGTCCTCGGCGGCGACCGTCTACGAATCCGTCTTGCTCGGCGCCAACGGCGGCTCGATGACGCACCTCGCCGGTCTCGCGCTCTGCCCCGAGCTGATCGACGCCTATCACGGCGCGGACCCGAAGGCGGCGCTCCGTACTCTGGCCACGCGCCCGCCCGACGAGCTGCGCGATCAGGCGGTCAATACCCTGACCTGCTGGCAGCACTCGATCCTCGACTTTCTGTCGTGCATGGGCATCGACGACATCCAGAAGACCTCGGGCAACACCATGGCCATCACCATGACCGAGGAATGGGTGCGCGAGGTGGACCGCCTCGCGACGCGCGAGTTCGGGGCGCTGAACGCGGACCTGAACGCGAAGCGCATCGCCGCGGAGCCGGTGCCGGCCGGCGTCCGCGAGCGCTTCAAGGTGACGTCGTTGCTCCGCGAGCTGACGCCCGAGCTGCCACTGGTGCATGCGGCGCGCATCCTGGCGCACCGGAACGCGAACTACCATCTCGAGAATTCCAATCGCAATCTGGGCGCCGATCATCTCGAGGTGATCTACAAGATGGCGGCGGGGCAGCTCCCGCGAACCGATGATTTCTTCATCGAGAGTGACATGGGTCCGCTGTCGCTGGACGGAATCGGGCTCAAGCTGTCGCGCCGCTCGCTCGAACGCTCGCTGGCGCGACTGCGCCGCGACCCGTCGTCGCTCGACTACATCTCGCTGGCGGTCCCGCGCGGTTTCCTTCGGCCGGGCGCGGTGCCGGCGGGCTCCGAGGTCACGCTGCAGATCGAGGGTGAGCCTGGCTCGTCGATCGCGTTCGTCACCTTTGCGAGCTTCACCGCCGATGGCGAGGGCGGATTCGATCAGTCGCTCGATTCCACGCCCGAGCTCGAATCGACCCTGGCGAGCGGGGCCTCGCTGTGGATCTCGGCGCTGGATGCCGAGGGTGACGAAACCCGCGTCGAGCTTCTGGCGCGGGGTCATGGCGGCCACGGGCTGTCGCTGGTGCGCGCCTCGCGGGACGGCACCGTCACCCTGCGCCGTTCGCTGCGGGCCGGTGCTCCGGCCGGCTACCAGCTGAGCGGCTTCGGATTCCGAGAGCCGGTGTGGCACGGGCCGGTCAATCACTCGAGCATCTCGCTGGGTGCGGCGTCGGAGGATTTCCTGACCGCGCGCGTCGAGGGCAACAGCGGGCTGTCGATGACCTCGTCGGGCGAAGGCGGGCCGATTCGACTGAGCGCGGACCAGGACTGGAAGTGGGAGAGCATGCAGGCGGCGAGCGGCCATTTCGGCATCCAGGCTGTCGACCTGCGGCGCGTGCGCGACGTCGAGATCAAGATCAATCAGGGCGCGAAGCCCGGCAAGGGCGGGCGGCTCTCGGGCGCCAAGGTCACGCCCACCGTGAGCCGCGCGCGCAACATTCCAGTTGGCACGGACGCGCTGTCACCCGATCCCAAGCACGACATCTACTCGATCGAGGACATGCCGGCCGAGGTGTGGTTGTGGCTCCTCTACCACAACTACTGCGGCATCAAGATCACCGGCTCGAATTACACGCGCTACGTGGCGGCCGGCATGTGGTCGAACTTCGTGGTCGACTACCTGCTGGTGGATTCGGGTCTCGGCGGCTCGGGCAACTACCACGCCGACTCCTCGCACGTCGGCTGGCCCGACATCTTCCGCACCATCCTGCACACCCACCATGCGCTGGTTGGCGAAAAGGTGGACCTCGAGAAGACCGGCACGCTCCAGAGCATCCGCGATCTGAATGGCGCGCCCTTCGGGGCCAAGGGCGGCACGCGGCTGTTCGCCTCGGGCGGGCTGCGCGGCGAAGTCGACATGCTCAAGGTGCTGATCGCCGGCGCCGACGCCTTGATGGAAGCGAGCATCGGCAAGGCGGTGGCGTTCGGTTGCAACCAGTGCGGCAACTGTCATCTGGATTGTCCGCGCGGTGGCATCACCACCAAGGCCGAACTCACCATGCAGAACGACCGCGGACTGATGCGCCAGCGCTTCCGCAACTGGACCGTGCTGAACATGGTGAAGCTCGCGGTGCTGATCGACGCCTTGAATCTCGAGCGCGGCGCGATCGACGACGACGGGGAAGTTTCGGACGCCGAGGCACTCTTCAGCGACATCCGGCAGTTGCGCGGCCGCACCGACCTGCTCGAGATGCCGGAGCACGGCGAGGCGACCAGGCGGCCGGCGCAGGCCGACGAACACGACTCCTGCCGTGTCGGCTCGCTGGCGGTGACCGAGCCGGTCAACGTGCACGCGATCTGGGAATCGGCGCGCCTGTCCTTCAACGGCGGCAACAATCGTGGCGGCGGCATCGATTTCGCGGGCTTCGCGCCCGCGCCGCTGCGCGAGAAGACCTGCGTCATCATCAACACCATCGGGCCCGATCGCGTCGACACCATGCGCGAGATGCTCGGCCACTTCGAGGGCTGCCGATTTTTCGACGTTCGCGGCCGCGAGGTGAAGCGCGCCGAGGTGATCGAGAAGCTCGACGCGTTTCGCGTGCCGGTGCGGGCCAAGTACGCACACGAAGGCGGCTGGCGCGACGCCGATCTGCGCGAGAACCCCGGCGACTTCTACCTGTTCTTCGTCGAGCTGGAGCGCGAGGTGCTGCATCGCTACGGAGCCACGCTGCTCGCGAGCGAGCACTGGCTGCAGCGCCGCACCAAGTACGGCGATCTGAGCGCCGAGGCGCTGAGCGCGGCGCTGGCGTCGGCCGGCGAGGCGGGCGGCGCGCGCGGCGCGCCCCAGGCGCGCGGAGGATGGGAGGCGCGCGACCGGCTCGATGCCTTCGTCGCCGACGTACGCGAGGAATATTTCTCGGCGCTCGCGCATCTGCTGGATTCGCGTTACTACCGCACGCACCGGCCCGACGACGCACCGGCGGGGAAGTTCGCCGCCAAGCGGCGCGGCTTCGTCGTGTCGATCGGTGAGGATCTTGGCGCCATCAAGATGTCGGGCTGGACGCACACCATTCCCGAGTACTTCGATTTCGACCAGTTCTGGTCGAGCTACCCGGGCGTGCGCGACGCGGGCGGCGTGGAATACACGTTCAAGGGGCGTCCGCTCAAGACCCTCGAGCTGCGCGCCTGTGCCTGGGGCATGCATCATCGCTATCCGACCAACTCGCCCGCGATCGACGCCGAGGGCCGCGGCAATCCGGCCGGCGCGCATCCGTTCAAGGCCTACAACGTTCTGCTCATGCACAACGGCGAGCAGGTGGGCGTGGACTCGACCTCGCCGTTCCTCAACGAGTTCGGCTACGTGCATGCCGATCCTTCGATGGGCGAGAGCCACGCGCTCTATGCGGGCGACTCGATCTACGAGCGCAAGGCGCTCACCGACACCGAGTACGCCGCCTACCTGGTGGACTTCACCCGGCGCGTGCTGGGTCTCACCACCGAAGAAGCCTCGCAGATCATCTCGCCGATCACCGGGCTCGACCTGAAGGCGATGGACGAGGCGCGCCGCAGGAAGCTCGAGCTGCTGATGACCAACTACGTGCAGCTCACGCCGACCGGCCCCTACAAGTTCACGATCGTGGAGTCGCGGCGCGTGTCAGGCGGCCCGGCGGGCGGCGCCGACGGCGCGTCGCGCACCCGACGCGTGGTGGGCTTCCGCGAGAACATGGACATCAAGTTCCTTCGCCCGCACGAGATCATCGTGAGCCGCGACACCGGCCGGCGCGCCGCGGGTGGGGCGAGCGGCACGGCAGGCGTCACCGCGGTGGCCAATGGCAGCGAAGCCAAGATCGCCGACTCGATGCTGCGCGTGCTGCACCAGCAGGGCGTGCTCGGCGACGCCGCGGCCGACCTCCGATTCAGCATGCGCCCGGGCGGCAATCCGGCGCGGCGGGACTTCGGCGGCGTGTTCGAGGCGTTCACGGCGCCGGGCAGCGGGGCGATGGACCTGCGCAACCGGTTCGGTGAGGAAGTGCCGGTGGATCGGGCCGGCGGAAAGCTCGACCTGAGCGAATACCTGGCGGAAGCCGTGAAACGGGCGAATCCCGACTGGGTGAGCGTGGTGAACGAGCACCTCCAGCAGCTCGGCCGGCTGCTCGAGGGCGCCGGTGGCATGAGCGCGGGACGGCTGTTCGGCCCCGAGGACCTGTTGCCCGCGCCGGGAGCGGCGCTGGTGGAGCGCACGCTGGAGCGCGCGGCCACGCTCGAGTTCGCCGATCTGCGGATGCTGGCCGAGCAGGCGCTGCCCGAGTTCGCGAAGCGGGGGGACGCGGCGCGCGCCGCCGCGATCCGCATTCTCACCGAGCTGAGAAAGCGCGTCGCGTTTGCGAGTCTCGGGGCCAAGGCGCTCTCCAGCGTCGAGTATCTGCTCGACGGCGGCCGAGACGCGGGCGGGCAACCGGAGGGCGCGCTCTATCGGCTGTTCGATCAGATCCCGGCGCTCTTCGAAGTGCTGCAACAACCGGTGCGCGGCACGCGCTACATGCGTGTCACTCTGCGCACGCGCGACGACCTGGCGCCGCCGGCCGATCCCGCCCGCGACGTCCTGGTGATCGACTTCGCGGGCTTCAAGGGCGAGTCGTTCCGGCTCGATTCGGCTTCGCGTTTCGTGTCGCGCGCCGTCGAGCTCGGCTGGCGCAACCTGATCGGTTACGGGTTCATCGGCGGCCCGCGCTACGTGGGCACCAATCTCGGCGACGCGCGTGGCGTCGCGGCCCGCGGAGTGACGATCGAGCTGTACGGGCGTGAGTTCGGCGACTTCATCGGGGCGCTGCTCGAGGGGGCGAGCATCTGGGTCTATGGACAAGGTCAGAGCCATCTTGGAATGAAGGCCGATTCGGGCGAACTGTTCGTGCTGCAGGACATCCTCAACACCGGCGCCTACGCCGCGCACGGCGCGAGTTTCAGCGTGTGGGACTCGGGCTCTCGCTTCGCCGCCGCCGGCCAGAACAAGGTGTTCCTCGCCGACGGCCGGACGCCGGCCCAGGGCTTCAAGTCCATTCACTGGGGCTCACCCAACGAATACGCGTTCGAGTACCTGATGTCGGGCGGCGACAACTCGCTGCACGTGGTGATGGGGCTGAGGAAGCCGGACGCGCGCGGGGAGCTCGCGCTGCGCGCCAAGCCCTACGGTGGAAAGTTCTTCATGTCGGGCGCCGCCGCCGGTCGCGTGTTCGTGTTCGATCCGCTGGTGAAGCTCGATCCCGCGCAGTACTCGGGCAACGTCGTGTCGCAGATCACGCTCGACGAATGGTCACGCGAGCTGACACCCCTGCTCTCGCGTGAGGCGCGCCGCCGCGGACTGCCGATTCGCCTCGAGGGCGAGCATTTCACCCTGCGTCTCGAAGGCGAGTGGAAGCGGTGGCGCTACGACGAAGCGTTCGTGAAGCTGATCCCGCTCAAGGTGGCGAAAGCGGCGCAGCAGCAGGGCGTGGTGGCGCCACAGCTGGCGCAGATCGTCGCGGAGTGAAGCAGGATCGCGCCAGCCTCACCGCCGCACGCGTCGCGCTGCGCCGCGCCTCGCATCAATTGCTCGATCGGCCGCTGGTGTTCGAGGATCCGCTGGCGCTGCGCGTCATCGGTGCCGAACGCCGGGGGCAGCTCGAGGCCAATCCCCGGAGCTTCGATCGCGGCTGGCTCTCCCGCTACCTGCGCGCGTTCCTCGTCGCCCGCAGCCGCTTTTCCGAGGAACATCTCGCCGCGGCGATCGCTCGCGGCGTGCGGCAGTACGTGCTGCTCGGCGCGGGCCTCGACACCTCGGCTCACCGTCTCGGCGCAGCGCATCGCGACCTGCGAGCGTTCGAGGTGGATCATCCAGCCACCCAGCGTATGAAGCGCGGGCGGCTGAGGGAGGGCGGCATCGCGACTCCGCCCAACGTCCGCTTCGTGCCCGTGGACTTCGAGCGCCAGAAGCTGCCGGCGGAATTGAGCGCGGCCGGCTTCGACGCGGACGCACCCGCGTTCTTCGCCTGGCTCGGCGTCACCATGTACCTCACGCGCGCGGCGTTCGACGAGACCCTTTCGTTCATCGCCGCGCGTCCGGGCGGAAGCGCGGTCACGTTCGACTACTCGGTCGCGCCGCGCCTCTTGAGCCCGATCCGCCGCTTGTTCTACGAGCTGATGGCGGCGCGCGTGCGCGCGGCCGGCGAGCCGTGGATCCTGTCGTTCGTTCCCGGCGAGCTGGAAGGCACTCTGCGGAGCAGAGGCTTTGGCCGGGTCGAGGACTGCGACGAGCGGTGCGTCAACCAGCGCTATTTCCGCGGCCGCTCCGACGGCTTGCGCGTGAGCGGCACGGCCCGCATTGTCTATGCGGAGGTGGGCGCGGCGGTCGCGCCCCCGAACTCGAACTCATGACTTCGACCAGCCCGGCTCGCGGCTCCAGCGGCGTCAGCGATCGCTCCCTGTCGCGCCTCGCGCAGGGCATGATCGGCTCCGAAGTGCTGCGCATCGCCGCCGAGGTGCGCGCAGCTCAGGCAGCAGGGAAGGAGATCCTGAATCTCACCGTCGGCGATTTCGACCCGCGCGAGTTCCCGCTGCCCGCGCCGCTGGTCGAGGGCATCAAGCGCGCGCTGGATGGCGGCAATTCCAACTACCCGCCCTCGAACGGCATTCTCGAGCTGCGCAAAGCGATCGTCGAATTCTACGCGCGCGAGCTGAAGCTCGACGTTCCGCTCGACTCGGTGGTGGTGGCGGGAGGCGCGCGGCCGCTGATCTACGCGACCTATCGCACGCTGGTGGATCCGGGCGAGACCGCGGTGTTCCCGGTGCCGTCGTGGAACAACAACCACTACGCCTACCTGACCGGCGCGCGAGCCCTGCCGCTCGAGGTCCGGCGCGAAAACGGTTTCCATCCGACGCCCGAGCAGATCGCGGGGGTGCTCCCGGGCGCGCGTCTGATCGCGCTGTGCTCGCCGAGCAATCCCACGGGCACCGGCATGAGGCGAGAGACCCTGGCCTCGATCTGCCGGCTGATCGTGGCCGAGAACGAACGGCGCGAACCGGCCGGGCAACGCCCGGTGTTCCTGATGTACGACCAGGTCTACTGGTCGACCGCCTTCGACTCTTCCGACCCGGCGACGCCGAACGCACTGGTGCCCGAGGTGGCGCCGTACACCGTGCTGATCGACGCGATCTCCAAGTCGCTCGCCGCCACCGGGCTCAGGGTTGGCTGGGCGGTGGCGCATCCGGCGGTGACCGCGCGGCTCTCGGATCTGCTCGGCCACGTCGGCGCCTGGGCGCCCAAGCCCGAGCAGGTGGCGACCGCCGAGTTCCTCCGGGACGCGCAGGCGTTTCGCGACTACCGCGCGGCGATGGAGCGCCGACTGCGCGAGCGGCTCGAACTGCTCTATCGCGGCTTCGTGCACCTCAAGGAGCGCGGCGTGCCGGTGGATGCGGTGGCGCCCGAGGGGACGCTCTATCTCTCGGCGCGTTTTCCTCTTGGCGTCACGATTCGAGGCCGCTCGATCGCGACCAACGAGGACATCCGCCGGCTGCTGCTCGAAGAGGCCGGCATCGCGGTGGTGCCGTTCCAGGCGTTCGCCCTTCCCAACGAAGACGGCTGGGTGCGGCTGTCGGTGGGGGCCACCTCGCCGCGCACGATCGCTCAGGGCATGGAGCGGCTCGAGGAGCTGTTCAGCGGCTAGAAACTCTGGACGCGTTTGTAAATCCACAGCGCAACTGCCATACAGATGTAACATTGCTGCGACGCGGTCCGGTGGTAGCCTTCACGACATCCTTCCTCAAGAGGGCTCGAAATCGACTGAGGGCGTTCTTGGGCGCGTGGCCCTTTCGATCGGGAATGGAGGTCCGCATGTTTCGCCCACGGCTCGTGGTTCCTCGGCTCGCCACGAAGGCGACCCTGCTGTTCATCGGGTTCACGGCGGTTTTCACTGCGCTTGGCCCCGCGATGGCCGGCGCGGGATCGCAGCTCTTCAATTCAGACGGCACCTGGAACTCCCTGACCGGCGGGTTTCCCTCCGGGCGTCGAGCGGCGGGCTATTGCTACGACAGCCTGCGCCGGCGGCTGATCGTGTTCGGCGGATTCCCGACCTATCTCAATGACGTCTGGGCACTCGATCTCGCGACCAGCCAGTGGACGCAGTTGACTCCGACCGGCTACCCGCCGAATCCATGCTACGGCCCGACCGCCATCTACGACTCGGCGCGTGACCGAGTGGTTGTATTCGGCGGGTTCGACGGCACCAACCAGCTCCAGAGCGTGTTCGCGCTCTCGCTCTCGGGCACGCCGGGCTGGAGTCAACTGACGCCTTCGGGTACGCCGCCTCCTGGCCGCAGCTTTCACGTGGCCGGCTACGACGCCAGCAACGATCGCATGATCGTATTCGGTGGGTGGGATGGGACCGATTTTCTGTCGGACACCTGGGCGCTGTCGTTTTCGGGCTCTCCGGCGTGGAGTCAGATCTTCCCGCAGAGCAATGTCCCGCCCGCCCGCAGCCTCGCGGCATCGGCCGTGGATCCCGTTTCTGGAACGTTCTATTTGTTCGGCGGCTGGAACAACAATTACCGCAACGACACCTGGGCCTTCACCCTGAACGGCACGCCGGTTTGGACGCATCTCGCTCCCGCGTCCCTGCCTCCTCCTCGGCGCGAGATTTCCATGATCTGGGACCCGATGAACGGCCGCCTCGTGCTGTTCGCCGGCAACGACGGCACGCTCCGCTCGGACGTGTGGGCGCTGCAGCCGGCGGGTGCCCCGACCTGGACACCCCTGTCGCCCGCGCCCGGGCCGGCGCCACGATATGGGCACTCCTCCATCTACGACGCGGTTGGCCAGCAGATGGTGATCTTCGGCGGACTCGAAGATCCTGGTCAGGGAAGCGATAGCTGGGCGCTGTCGTTGAGCGGACCTCCGGCCTGGCATCTGATCACGATGCCATTCGAGGTTCGGAACTACTCCGCCGAGTACGATCCCATCGCGCACGCGATGCTCAGCTTTGGCGGCGAAGAGGTCATCGGTGCTTCGGTGCAACTCGGTAACGACTTGCGAATGCTCCCGCTGATTGGCGGCCCGGCCAACTGGCAGACCGTAATCCCCAGCGGCGCGCCGCCGACGCCACGGTACGCCGCGCGAACCATCTGGGATCCCGTCCGCGACCGCATGCTGCTATTCAGTGGGTACGATTTCGACTTCCTCAATGACCTCTGGGAATACCACCCGCGACCCGTGCCGAGTTGGAACCATCTCATCACGACCGGAACGCCACCGGTCAAGCGGTTCGCCGGTGGAGCGGTGTATGACGCGCCGCGCGATCGAATGCTGATCTTCGGCGGGTACAACCCTGATTCCATGGGACAGAGCCTCGGCGATCTTTGGGAAATTCCGCTTTCCGGACCCAATGCCTTGAAGTGGAACCAGCTCTTTCCAACCGGATCGGGACCCTCGCGGCGCTGGGGGTTCGTCATGCTTTCGGATCCCACTCGACAGCGTGCGCTGGTGATGGGTGGGAGCGATAATTCGAATGTGCCCGGTAGCGATGTGTACGCGCTGGACCTTGCCGCGAGCCCGCCGGCATGGTCGACCCTGGCTCCGGCCGGCACTCCGCCTCCCGGAAGGATCATCCACGCCGCCGTTCTCGATCCGGTCGGGGATCGGCTGGTCGTGTTCGGGGGCTGGAGCGGAACGGATGCTCTGAACGACGTCTATTCGCTCTCGTTGTCGGGTACCCCAACTTGGACGCTGCTCTCGCCAACCGGCGGCCCGCCGCTCCCCCGCGACGCGATCGTGGCGGTTTACGATCCGATCCATTTCGGGCTCGTGGTCGGGGGCGGGGCGCGCGACGGCCTCGTCTTCTACTCAGACACCTGGTCGCTCAACTGGGATCAGCCGGTGGCCGCGAAGGCTTCGCTGGTGGACGCGCACGCTGAGGCCGGCCTGGTACGCATCCAATGGTCGCTCTCCGACGCCGGCGCGGCGGACCTGACCGTGGAGCGCCAGCGGGATCACTCGGGCTGGCTCGCGGTGGCGGCGCCCACGCGCGAGGGCGCCGACC
>DATKAB010000012.1 GCA_035498555.1 Candidatus Sulfotelmatobacter sp. | reverse complement strand
GGCGAGTGCTACCTCAACATGCGCGAGTGGGCGTCGGCCCAGCTCGAGTTCGAGCGACTGTTGCGGGACTACCCCGAGAGCGACTCGGCTGGATCGGCCTCGTTCCGTCTCGGCGAGGCGCTGTTCGGTCAGTCCAAGATGGAGGACTTCGATCAGGAGTACACGCAGAAGGCGCTCATCCAGTGGCAGGACTACCTGGCGGCTTACCCCGACCACTGGCGGCACGCGCAGGGCGAGAAGAAGGTGCTCGAAGCGCGGATGAAGCTCGCGAGCAAGTTGCTCGACAATGCCGATCTCTACGTGAAGCTCAAGCTGGTGGAGCCGGCCCGTACCTACTATCAGAAGATTCTCGACGAGTACGGCGATCTGCCGCTGGCCGGACAGGCCGAGATCGGGCTCGCGCGCTGCGACCTGCTCTACGGCCGGCGCGACGCGGCGATCGACCGGCTGAAACGCGTCGAGAGCGAGCACGCCGGCGAGCCGGCTGCGGTCGTGGCCAAGCGGGAGCGTGAGAAGGCCGAGCATTCGAGGGCGCACGCGCCCATCAGGCCTCCCGCCAAACCCATTCCGGCGCCGCCCGGATCGTGATCCGGCGGCTCGGGCTGTTCGGCGGAACCTTCGATCCGCCGCACGTCGGTCACCTCGCCCTGGCCGAGTGGGCCCGGGACCGCCTCCGACTCGACCTCGTACTCTTCGTTCCCGCCGGTCGACCGCCGCACAAGCGCCGGTCGGTCCTGTCTCCGGCCGCCGACCGGCTGGCCATGACGCGGCTCGCGGTGCGGGGGCATCCGGCGTTCCGCGTCTCGACCATCGAGACGCGTCGCCAGGGCCCGTCGTTCACCGTCGACACGCTGGGTTGGGCGCGCGCGCGCTTTCCAGGCGCGCAGGTCTTCCTGCTGGTCGGTGCGGACAGCCTGGCCGACCTTCCGCACTGGCACGAGCCCGAGCGCATCGTGCGGCTCGCGCGGCTGGCGGTGGCGGCGCGACCGGGACGCAGGCATCGCGCTCGTGCTCGATTCGGCGCGCGCGTGGTCGAGCTGGACAATCCCGGACTCGAGGTGTCGTCGAGCGCGATTCGCGCGCGCGCTCGGGCCGGGCACAGCATCCGCTACCTGGTGCCCGAGTCCGTGGAGCGCTACATCCGGCGGCACGGTCTCTACCGGCCGAAGCGGAGCGCCCGGTGAGCTACGATCCGCGCGCGTTCTGGAACCACCGGCTGTCCGAGCAGTTCGATCTGCGCGGCACCGGCGAGCCGGGTTTGTCGCTGGCCTACAATCGGGCCTGCTACGACCTGAGGCGGCGCGTCCTCACCACGGCGCTGAGGGATTCGGGACTCGATCCGCGCGGGCGGACCGTGCTCGACGTCGGCTGCGGGACGGGTTTCTTCACCGCCTACTATCATGCGCGAGGCGGGCGGGTCACCGGGCTCGACATCACCCCGACTTCGATCCAACGACTGAGGGAGCGATTTCCCGATGCGCGCTTCATCGAAGCCGACGTCAGCGAGGCATCGCTCGGGGAGCGCTATGACATCGTCAACGCGTTCGACGTGCTCTATCACATCACCGACGACGAACGCTGGGAGCGCGCCGTGACGCGTCTGGCGCTGGCGGTCGCGCCGCAGGGGCTGCTCCTGCTCACCGACACTTTCAGCGATTCCGGGAAGAGCGCGGAGCACGTGCGCGCGCGCGGACTCCCGCGCTATCGGGCGATCCTCCAGGGCCAGGGGCTCGAGCCGCAGGCGATCTATCCCACCCATGTCCTGTTGAATCGCGAGCTCGGTGCGTTTCGCTTCCTGAATCGGCTGCCCGCGCTCCTCTGGGCCGCCGACCGCGTGCTATTGGCGCTGGGCGGTGGCCACGGCCCGACCACCAGCAAGCTGCTGGTGGCGCGCCGCGTCCGCTAGGAGGCTCGATGCCCCGCCTGTTCGTGCTCGACGCGCTCGGCCTCGCCTATCGGTCCTACTACGCGTTCGTGCGCCGGCCGCTGCTCAACTCGCGCGGCGAGAACACCTCGGCGATCTTCGGCGTCGCCAATCTGGTGCTCAAGATCCGGCGCGAGGAGCGCCCCGATTACTGGGCGCTGGCCTGGGATGGCCCCGGTCCGACCTTCCGCCATCAGCGTTATCCCGACTACAAGGCGACACGCAAGCCGATGCCCGACGATCTGCGCTCGCAGCTCACTCCGATCGAAGACATGGCGCAGGCGCTGGGGCTTCCGGTGCTGGAGATTCCCGGCACCGAAGCCGACGACGTGATGGCCACGCTGGCGCATCGCGGCGCCAGCGAAGGCCTCGAGGTGGTGCTGGTCACCGGCGACAAGGACATGCTCCAGGCGGTCGAGGATCACGTGCGGGTCTACGCGCCCGCCCAGCGCGGCGAGGACTGGGTGAAGCTCGATGCCGCGGGCGTACGCGCCAAATGGGGAGTGGGTCCCGAGCACATTCGCGACGTGCTTGCGCTGATGGGCGACACCACCGACAACATCCCCGGCGTGCCGGGAGTGGGAGAGAAGACCGCGGTCGAGCTGATGCATCAATTCGGCTCCCTGGAGGCGCTGTATTCCAGGTTGGGAGAAGTGAAGCGCCCTGCGCTTCGCGAGAAGCTCGAGCAGCATCGAGGCCAGGCATTCCTGTCGCGTGAGCTCGCCACCGTCCGGCACGACCTCGATCTCGGTTTGAGCTGGGAGCAGTTGAGGTGCGCGCCGATCCGGCGCGAGCCGCTGCTGGCCTTCGCGAGGCAGTTCGAGGTCCGACGGCTCGAAACCGTGGCCCGCGAGGAAGGCGTCGACGAGTCCGCTGCCGGCGCCCTCGCGCCGGCGCGTCCAGCCGAGCGGCGCGGTACCGCCGCCGAGACCGAAGCCGAAGGCGTGAAACTGCTCGGCCAGCCGGACGCGACATCGAAAGGCCCCGCTCCACCGGGAAAATCCGAGCCGCCGCGCGGACAGGGAGCCGAAGCCGGCGCCGCCGCGGCGGAAGTCCCCGGTGAGGCGGCCGAGCTGTTCGAACCCGCCGGCGCCGCGCCGCCGCTGCCGCCGCCGTTGTTCGCGAGGCCGGCGAGCGCCAGCGCGACCTGGCATCAGCCGGCGCTCGATCTGTGGGGCGGCGCCACCGCGGTGGACCCTGCCGCCTGGCTTCCGGCTCTGCACGAAGTCCGCGCGCGCGCGATTCACGGGCTCGGGATTCTGCCGATCGCCGAGGGCGATCCGCGCACCGCGCGCATGATCGGGCTCGCGCTGTCGGCGCGCGACGGCACCGCGTGCTATCTGCCGCTCGCGCACGAGGCGGGCGGCAATCTCGAGCCGAAAGCGGTCCGCGAGCTGCTCTCGCCGGCACTTGCCGACTCGTCGGTGCCCAAGGTCAGCGACGACCTGAAGCGCGTCATGCACCTGATGAAGGGGGCGCAGCTGCCTTTCGAGGGCCTGGCGTTCGATCTCCACGTCGGCTCCTTCCTGCTCGACGCCGTGCGCGATCACTCCCTGGAGGCGCTGGCGCACGACGTGCTCGGCGTCACGCTGCCCGATCTCGAGCCGCCGGCCGCGCGCGGGCGACCGCGGCCTTCGCGCGCCGCGGCCGATCCCGCCGCGCTGGGGGAGTCGGCGGCGCGGCACGCCGCGACGCTGTTTCCGCTCGCCGACGCGCTGCGAACGCAGCTCGAGGCCCGCGAACAGTGGGGGCTCTACGCGCGACTCGAGCATCCGCTGATCCCGGTGCTCGCCGACATGGAGCGCGCCGGGGTGCGCCTCGACGCGCCGGTGCTGAGCGAGATGAGCGGCCAGTGCGCCGCGCGCATCGCCGAGCTGGAATCGGCGCTCTACGCGCTGGCCGGCGAGCCGCTCAATCTCCAAAGCGGCGCGCAGGTCGCGCAGGTACTGTTCGAGAAGTTCAAGCTCAAGCCGGGGCGACGCACCAAGACCGGATTCTCCACCGACGAAGCGGTGCTCGAGGAGCTGGCCGCCGAGCATCCATTCCCGAAGCTGCTGCTCGAATATCGCGCGCTGACCAAGCTGCGCTCGACCTATCTCGAGGCGCTGCCCGCCGCGGTGGATCCGCGCGACGGGCGCGTGCACACGCGCTTCGAGCAGACCGGCGCCGCCACTGGCCGGCTGTCCTCCAGCAATCCCAATTTGCAGAACATCCCGATGCGGACCGAGCAGGGCCGCGCGATTCGCCGAGCGTTCGTGGCGCCTGAGGGCGGCGTGCTGATCGGGGCGGACTATTCGCAGATCGAGCTGCGCGTGATGGCCCATCTCTCGGGCGACCCCAATCTCATCGAAGCCTTCCAGCGCGGCGGGGACATTCACGCCGAAACCGCGCGGCGCATCTTCGGCGTCACCGGCGAGCTCGATCCCACGCTGCGGGCGCGGGCGAAGGTCGTGAACTTCGGCGTCATGTACGGGATGGGGGCGCGCAGTCTCTCCCAGCAGATGGGTATCGGGCTCGAGGAGGCACAGCTCTTCATCGCCGACTATTTCCGCGTCTACGCGCGGGTGCGCGAGTATCTCGACGCCACCGTCGAGGACGCCCGTCGGGTCGGCTACGTGCAGACGCTGCTTGGCCGCCGGCGCTATCTGCCCGGGCTGGCGAGTGTTCACGGCGCCGAGCGCTCGTTTGCCGAGCGTGCCGCGATCAACGCTCCGATCCAGGGATCGGCCGCCGACCTCATGAAGCTGGCGATGATCCGGGTGCATCGCTCACTCGGCTCGCGCTCCGGCGCGCGCCTGCTGCTGCAGGTCCACGATGAGCTGCTGCTGGAATGCCCGGCCGCCGACGGCGCGGCGGTGAGCGAGCGGGTCAAGCGCGAGATGGAGAGCTGTTACACGCTGCGCGTGCCGCTGGTGGTATCGGTGGGCATGGGACGGAGCTGGTTCGATGTCCACTAATCGAAGCGGCGCCGCAGTACGGCTGCGCCGGCGTCCCGCGAACGACGGGTTGCTGATCGTCGGTCTGGTCGGGCAGGCGGGGAGCGGCAAGAGCACGGTGGCGCGCGCGTTCGCCGCCCGAGGCGCGCACGTGATCGAGGCCGACCAGGTCGGTCACGAGGTTACCGATCGTGATCCGGAAGTGCGCGAAGCACTGATCGCCGAGTACGGCACCGGCGTCTACCGTGCCGATGGCACGCTCGATCGGGCCCGCGTCGCGAGCCGGGTGTTCTCCGATCGCGCCTCGCTCCAGCGTCTGAACCAGCTGGTGCACCCGCGCATCGTCGAGCGGATTCGCCGGCGCATCGCCGAGCTGAGAGCCGACGGCACTCAGGGCGTGGTGGTGGTGGATGCGGCCCTGATGCTCGACTGGGGCTTTCAGCGCGAGTGCGATGTGCTGCTGGCGGTGACGGCGGCGGGCTCCGAGCAGCTCGCGCGTCTCGAGCGGTCGCGGGGCTGGAGTCGCGCCGAGGCCGCCGCCCGCCTCGCCGCCCAGCCCAGCCGCGAGGAGTACGAGGCGGCGGCCGACGAGAGAATCGAGAATTCGGGAAGCGAGGCGGATCTGCAGAAGCAGCTGGCGGCGGTCTGGCAGCGGCTCGTGTTGCGGCTCTCGGGGCGCTGCTGAAATGCGCTTGCTTCACAATTCGCGCCGCATCCCCTAGTGTGTCGCGCCGCATTCACCAGGACCCTCGACCTCTCATGCTCACGCTCTCCGAACTTCGCAAGCGTCTCGATCAGACCCACGAACGGCTCGAGGGTCTGCGGAGGTATCTTTGACATCGAGGCGCGGCGCTCCGAGGTGAGCGAGCTGGAGGCGCGAATGGCGGCGCCCGGGTTCTGGGACCGCCAGGACGAGGCGCAGCGCACGGTCTTCAGCCTCAAGTCCGCCAAGAAGACACTCGACGATTTCAACGCGCGCGCCGGCGCCTGCCAGAGCCTCGTCGAGCTGCTCGATCTCGCCGAATCCGAGCGCGACGACACCATGCTGCAGGAAATCGAGCGCGAGCTCGGACGTCTCGAGTCCGAGGTCGCCTCGCTCGAGACCCGCAGCCTGCTCTCGGGCGAACACGACCGGCTCGGCGCGATCGTCAACATCCATCCCGGCGCCGGCGGGACCGAGTCTCAGGACTGGGCCGAGATGCTGATGCGCATGTACCAGCGCTGGGGCGAGCGACACGGTTACCGCGTCACCGTGCTCGATTTCCAGAGCGCGGAAATTGCGGGCATCAAGGACGCCACGCTCGAGATCGAGGGCGAGTACGCCTACGGCTACCTCAAGGCCGAGTCGGGGGTGCACCGGCTGGTGCGCATCTCGCCTTACGACGCCAACGCCCGGCGCCACACCTCGTTCGCATCGGTATCGGTGCTGCCGACGATCGACGACAGCGTCAAAGTGGAGCTGAAGCCCGATGAGCTGAAGATCGACACCTTCCGCGCGGGAGGCGCCGGCGGGCAGCACGTCAACAAGACCGAGTCCGCGGTGCGCATCACCCATCTGCCGACCGGAATCGTGGTGCAATCGCAGGCCGAACGCAGTCAGCATCGCAACAAGGACGCGGCCATGAAGATTCTGCTGAGCCGCCTGTTCGTGTACTACGAGGAGAAGGAACGCCAGAAGACCCAGGCGCTCGCCGGCCCCAAGAAGGAGATCGACTTCGGCAATCAGATCCGCTCCTATGTGCTCCAGCCCTACACCGTGGTGAACGATCACCGCACCGAGACCAAAATCGGCGACGTACAGTCGGTGCTCGACGGCGATCTCGATCCGTTCATCGATGCCTGGCTCAAGCGCAAGGAGCGAACGTGATCCCCCGTCACATCTTTCGCGAGTACGACATCCGCGGCCTGCACGCCACCGAGCTGACCGACGAAGTGGGCGAAGCGGTCGGGCGGGCATTCGCGACCCTGCTCGCCGCCGAGGGCGGGTTGCGCATCGCGCTGGGCGAGGACGTGCGGCCCAGCAGCGCGCGCCTGGCGGCGGCGGTGGAGCGGGGGCTGGTCGCGGCCGGAGCCAGCGTCGAGCGAGTGGGCGTGGTGCCGACGCCGGCGCTGTACTTCGCCGTCGCCTCGCGCGGGCTCGACGGCGGCCTGCAGGTCACCGGCAGTCACAATCCGTCCGAGTTCAACGGTTTCAAGCTGACCGCGCGCAAGCGCCCGATCTTCGGCCCCGACATCCAGGCGATGCGCGCCGGGATCGAACGCGGAGCACTGCGCTCGGCGCCGGGCGGATCGTCACGACCCGCTCCGGTGCTCGACGAGTATCGCGCCATGCTGGTCGAGCGGCTCTCCAGCCCGCGCGGTCTCCGGGTGGTGATGGACTGCGGCAACGGCTGCGCGGGAACCGTGGTGCCCGAAGTGTTCGAGCGCATGGGACATCGGGTGACGCCGCTCTATGCCGAGCTCGACGGCTCCTTCCCGCATCATCTGCCCGATCCCACCGTGCCCGGGCTGATGCAGGATCTGTCGGCCGCGGTCCGCGAACAGCGCGCCGATTTCGGCATCGGGTTCGACGGCGACGCCGATCGCATCGGCGCCGTGGACGCGGCGGGGAAGCTGGTGTTCGGCGACCAGTTGCTCGCGCTGCTCGCGCGCGACGTGCTCAGCCGCGTGCCGGGCGGGGAGATCATCTTCGACGTCAAATGCTCGCAGGGGCTGATCGAGGACATCGCCGCTCACGGTGGCCGTCCATCGATGTGGAAGACCGGTCACTCGCTGATCAAGAGCCGGCTGCTCGAGACCGGCGCGCCGCTGGCGGGGGAGATGTCCGGACACATGTTCTTCAACGAGGGCTACTTCGGATTCGACGACGCGTTGTTCGCCGCCGGACGGCTGCTGCGCTTCGTCGCCGCCAGCGGCAAGGACTTTGCGTCCCTGGTGGACTCGATCCCTCATTACTTCTCCACGCCAGAAACCCGGCTCGACTGTCCCGAGGAGCTCAAGTTCCAGGTGCCCGAAGAGCTGAAGCGCCAGTTCGCCGGACGCTATCGCGTGATCGACATCGATGGTGCGCGCGTGGAATTCGGCGACGGTTGGGGCCTGGTGCGCGCGTCCAACACGCAGTCGGTGGTCGTGGTGCGATTCGAGGCCCGCAGCCCGGAGCGGCTCGAGGAAATCCGCCGCATGATGATGGAGCCGCTTCGCCGCCTCGGCGTGGGCGAGGCGGCGGTCGGGCACTGAAGGCTTCGCGGCGCAATCCTGCCGTGCTCACCTCGCGGGCGGCGCGGAGGAAGTGGGGCCCGCCGCTCACGCGTCGCTTCTACCAGGGCGATGTGCTGCGCGTGGCCCGCGCGCTGATCGGATGCGTGCTGGTGAGGGAGGAGGCCGGGGGGGTCACCGCCGGCCGGATCGTCGAGGTCGAGGCGTACGGGGGGGAGCGCGATCCGGCCAGCCACGCGCGATCCGGCCGCACCGCGCGCAACGCGGTCATGTTCGAGCGCGGGGGACATGCCTACGTCTACTTCACGTATGGCATGCACTACTGCCTGAACGTGGTGACCGGGGAGGTGGGCGACGCTTCGGCGGTGCTGATCCGGGCGCTCCAGCCGCTGGCCGGGATCGAACGGATGAGGCGGCGTCGTGGCGTGACCGAACTCGCTCGACTGGCGCGAGGACCGGGCTGCGTGGGGCAGGCCCTGGCGCTCGATCGGCGGCACGACGGGCTGGATCTGACCCGCTCCCGGCTGTGGATCGGCGGCAGGCGAGGCGGCGCGGTACTTCCGATCGCCCGCTCGCCCCGCATCGGGATCCGGCGGGCGCAGGCGAGGCGCTGGCGGTTCTTCGTGCCGGATTCACCGTACGTCTCGGGCCCGCGGCGGCGGGTTGAGCGTTGACACTCTCGCAACGTCTCGCCTAACATGCGCGCTCCGTGCTTGGCGCACCTCGTTGACCGAGCGCACTTTCGCCGGAAGGTGAAGGCGTTTTCCTCCGCGTGACGGTCACCCCGTACTCGACGTGAGATCACGGAAAGGAGTCGGAATGAACCCAGGGCGCTGGGTCCGTTTGGGCGCATGCACCACACAAGTCTTCCTCGCTTTGGCGGTTGTCGTCTCCGCCGCCAGCGCCCAGTACGTGGATCCCACGCGCGCCGGGTACGAGCTCCCGCCCGATCCGATCGCCCGCAGCCCTCGGCTGCTGGGGATGGGCCGGCTGACGATGGTGATCCCCGACGCGGCCAACTCGATCGAGCTCTGGGACTTCGCTCAGAACCCGGCCGGGCTCTACGACACCGACTCCACCTCGGTGCTGGAGTTCCGTCCCACCACGGCTTCGACCTCGCGCACCCAGGACTTCCAGGATGCGCAGGGTCCCGGCATCCTTCAGACCGAAGCCTCGCGCGACGCGCGCCTCGCCCTCGAAGCCTGGCACCGTGAGAAGGGGGCCACCACCTACGGCCTGATCGGCGGAATCGATCTGCTCCGTGGCGACACTCCCTACGACGCGACCACCGAGCAGCGCGACATGGTGTCGAATCCAGCCGGGATGCCGGTGATCACGGGCCCGATGCCCTACGTCTTGAGCGACCGGATGGTCTATGCGATCCGCGGCATCTTCGGGATCAACAATGTCCACGACGACTATCGGCTCAGGGTCCGAAACGCCGCGGGCAGCTACATCGACAAGGAAGGAACGCTGCTTGGCCCGCCAGACTTCTTCACGCCCGACGACTATTTCGTGAAGCAGCTGGGGGGCGGAGCCTCGGTCGCGCTGCGCGCCACCCCCTGGCTCACCTGGGCGGTGGGGGGCGACATCACCTCGGAGCTGATCAAGGGTTCCAATGATGGAGACCGCTACACCAGCGAGACCGAGGAGTCCCGGCCACTGTATCTCGGACAATCGACGCTGATCGGCAAACTCGGCAAGTCGGCGCAGTGGGGCATCGACGGCCAGATCTGGTCCAGCTCGAGCGACGCGAGCTGGGTGTTCTCGATTTCGCCCTCCGGTGGGCCCGGTCCGTCGCGACCCGCGCTTTCGAGCCGCGGGAATCTGTTCAAACGGAAGGAGGAGGGAAGCCGGCTGCGTGCCCGCCTGCGCGTGCCCATGGGTGCGTGGGAACTGGGTGGAAGCGGTGGCACCCTCTACCGCAAGACCAACGTGACTCCCGCGGCGCTCAGCGACCCGACCTCGTTCAATGTCTTTCGCGCCCAGATCTACGACCAGGAAGCCACCGGAGACACCTTGATGTTGCCCGCCGAGATCCTGGCGTCCGAGCGCGCGGAACGCGGGTGGGAAGCTTCGGGCGGCCTGAGCTGGCGGGCACCCGGACGCCACTGGGTCACCGGTGCTGAATACCACTACATCCAGAGCAAGCTGGACGCCGTGACCAGCCAGGGTTCGTACGCCGATGAGGTCCTGGGGCTGCCGCGGATCTCGACCGGCACGCTGGGGAAGGCCTGGGACGCACGCGCGGGCTCCGAGATCGCGATCACCCCGGTGCTCATGGGGCGGGTGGGCTACATCTACCGCGCGGGAGACCTGGACGTGAACACCCAGGCCAACGAGAACTTCGCCAACACCGTGACGCTCGGGCTCGGTCTCTACCCTCCGGCGTCCAGCTGGAAGTTCGACCTCGGTGCGGCGCTCGGGTGGGGTGCGGCGAACTACGGCTCGCCCGTCAATCCCCAGAGTGAGGCCACTCAGCTCTCGATGCGGTTGCGATGGGACTTCTGAGCCCCCGGGCGCCGAAGAAAATCCTTCCGCGTGGCGAATCAGGGCTTGACAGAAGGACTACTTCAGCCGATATTAGCTGCGACTGGGCGTTCGGCATCGCGCCGTTTGTGGATTTTCCCTCCTGATGCCTCCGGTTCGAGCGAGGAACCCGCTCCCCTCAGCAGACGCCTGCCTGCTCTTGCTACGCCCCGCTCATCGTCGGGTCCAAGGGTCGCGGTCGAGTCCGCATCATCGGGCTTAACCGGCGGGCCCAAAAGGACTTGGATATTGAAATTCGTTGACATGCGACATTGGCCTTGGCAAGGTGCCACGAGTGTTTCACCCGAGAGGGCAATGTCGATGGTCCAGATGAGGGAACTCTTCGGCATGTCGAGAACCGGCAGGTACTCAAGGGCAGCGTGGTTGGCGGTCTTGGGCTTTGCCCTGCTCGCTTCCCCCGTCCGCGGTCAGGGAACGGCCCCGGCTCCCCCTGCCACTCCGCCCCCAGCCCCGACGACTGGCCCGACCGGCAAGATCGTCGGCAAGGTGTTGCAGAACGGGAAGGACCCGATCCCTTACGCGAACGTGAAGATCCTCGGCGGCCCGAGGCTCGGCGCCCTGACCGACGAGAATGGCGCCTTCAGCATTCCCGGCGTGCCGGTGGGCAGCTGGCAGATTCAGGCCGAGCCGATCGGCTACGACAAGCAGGTGCAGACGATTCAGGTGAACGCCGGACAGACCGCGACCGTCACCTTCTCGGTTGGTGAGACCAAGGTCGTCAAGCAGATCGAGGAAATCGAAGTACGCGCGGAAAAGCGCATCGATACCAAGTCCTCGACCACCAAACAGACGATCTCGGCTGAGAAGCTCAAGGAACTGCCCGTCGACAACCTCAACCAGGCGATCGCGACCAAGGCCGGTGTGGTGGCGATGGGAGGCGACCTTCACTTCCGCGGGGGCCGCGCGGGCGAAGTGAAGTTCCAGTTCGATGGCGTCGAAGTTTCCGATCCGCTGTCCGGGCGAGGCGCCAACATCGCGACGCTGGCGGTCGCCGGCACCGACGTGCTCTCGGGCGGATTCGACGCCGAGTACGGCAATGCGCTTTCGGGGGTGGTCAACGTCAGCACCAAGGAGGGCACCGATCGCTTCGGCGGCGACATTCGCTGGGACACCGACCGCTACGGCGATCCGACCAAGACCTACGACAACTTCGACCGGTTCACCTTCGGATTCGGCGGGCCGACCCCGATCCGGAACCTGACCTACTTCGCGACCTACGAAGGAACGTTCTCCGACACGTACCTGAAGAGCTCGATGACGCGCCCGAGCGCGACGCTGCTCGATTTCCTCCGCTTCGGAAACCGACAGAGCAATACCGTCAATACCAATTTCAAGCTTGCCTATCGCTTGAATTCGAAGAACAAGGTCACGCTCGAGACCGTGAACAACCGGAACATCTTCACGCCCTACAATCACATGTGGAGCCGCGAGGGTTTCGTGAAGGTGACCTACGACACCACGCCGGGTACCGGCGCGCTCACGCCTCGGTACGGCACCTGGTCGTTCACCAAGGACGACAGCACGTTCATGCCCATGAACATGCCGGATCACGTGCCGACCACCGACGATCGCTACCGGCAATACACCGCGGTGTGGACCAACCAGATTTCCGACAAGAGCGTGCTGTCGACGCGGCTCTCGACGCTGTCGTTCAACACCCAGACCTCGGTGCGCGGACTCCAGCCCTGGGAGTACGACACCCAGACGCCGTTCTTCTGGAACGGGAACATTTCGCCGGGGACCGAGAACAATCCGTACTACGCGACCCACGGGGACTTCCCGGTCTGGTCGCTCAACGAGTCCTCGACGTCGGAGCTGAAGAGCGACTTCTCGAGCCGGCGATGGAAGAACCACACCATCAAGACCGGCATCGAGGCCAAGTACAACATGGTGCGCAACCTGACCTTGAACGGCCCGAACCTGGAAGCCAATGGACTGCCCGGACAGTCGCGCTCGGACTTTCTGAACTACAACCCCGAGGGCGCTGCCTATGTTCAGGACCGGTGGGAGTTCGAAGGTCTGGTGTTGAACGCCGGTTTGCGCTACGACATGTTCACCCCGGGCCCGCAGATTGCCGACGCCGATCTGGCCAGCGGAAAACGCTACAAGCAGCAGCTGAGCCCGCGGCTCGGCATCGCCTACCCGATTTCCGACAAGGATGTGCTGAGCTTCCATTACGGCTGGACCTATCAGACTCCGTCGCGCGCGGTGATCTTCCAGAATCGCGAGATCGACGCCAGCGTCAATACCCGCGGCAATCCCGATCTCGAGCCCGAAACCAACATCTCGTACCAGGCGGGCGTGCAGCACCTGTTCTCACGCGACGTGTCGGGCCAGTTCTCGGTGTTCTTCAAGGACATCTACGGTCTGATCACGGTGCGGCAGGAGCGCGATCAGTTCGGAAATCTGGTCAACGTGTTTTTCAACGGCGATTACGCCAGCGCGCGCGGATTCGAGGCCAGCATCAGCAAGAGCTTCAGCCACAAGTTCTCGGCCGAGATCAACTACTCGTACCAGATCGCGACCGGCGTCGCGTCGGATCCGACCGCGGCTCTCCAGTTCTTCAACGGCGGCCAGCTCTATCTCCCGATCTCCGAGCAGCCGCTCGACTGGGATCAGAGGAACACGCTCAGCCTTCAGGGCGTGGTGAGGGATCCAGGCAAGTGGGGATTCCGGATGCTGTGGTCGTACGGCTCGGGCTTCCCGTTCACGCCGACCTTCCGGAACGATCGCAAGCCGGACCCGTCGCTGGACAATTCGCGCCGCCAGCCCTCGGTCTCGCGGCTCACGGTCGACGGCGACAAGTACTACAAGATCTGGGGCCAGAACGTGACGCTGTTCTTCGACGCGCGCAACGTGCTCAACGCCACCACCATCCTGTCCCTGACTCAGAATTCGTTCCCCAACAACAACGTCGACCGGGCGGGTGGTTCTGACTACCTCATCTACTACACCGAAACGGGCCGGGCGGGAGGCGCCTACCTCCAGGACATCAACGGCGACAACGTTGACGACTGGGTGCCGGTGCACGATCCGCGTGTGTTCGACGAAGGCCGAAATGTACGTCTCGGCGTCAGCGTGAGCTTCTGATCCGACCGAGACCACGGGGAGCCATGAAAGGACTCGCGAGAATCATCGTTGCACTCGGGATCGCGACAGTGTTCGCGCTTCCGGCCACGCCAGGCCTTTCGGCGGGCGCGGAGCTGCCGGGCAAGAAATACCTCGGCGGGACCGATGATGCCGTCAACGACGAGCTGAATCAGGTCTACACCGAGATGTTTCAGCACTCGTTGAAGGAACGGCCGCAGCCCAACGCCCTGCCCGACATCTTCGGGCCGGGAGCGGTGCTCAAGGCCGGCAATCTGGTGATGAAGGTGACCAACTACGGCATCATTGGCAATCCCTTCACCACTTCGAGCGATCCTTCAGGCCAGTGGCCCGGGCAGTCGGGCGTCGAGTATCTCAACGCCATCGCGCTGGCGATCGGCGGCGTCGAGATCGAGAACGGCCAGCTGATCCGCCGCGTGACCTATTTCCCCGAATGGCGGCCCCCGTCGCTCGACGCCGAGGACAAGATCTACACGGCGTACGAAGGAATCGTCGGCGGCAATCGGTTCCAGGACGACGACGCAGACGGCAAGGTGGACGAGGACTTCCTCGACGGGCGTGACAACGACGGCGACGGCAGGATCGACGAGGATTACGCGGCGGTCGGCCAGCAGATGTTCTCGTGCGTCATGACCGACTTCTCGCTCCAGTCGCTCACCTCGAACGTGCGCGAGCAGCACGTGCCGCTCGGGCTGCGGGTCGAGCAGAAGGCGTGGGCCTACTCGCTGACCTCGCCGAATCTCACCAATTTCAACGTGGTCGAGTACAACATCATCAACGTTTCGGGGAACGTGATCGACAGCTTGTTCGTGGGCTGGCTGGTGGACTTCGATTCCGGCCCGGTGGTGGTGTCGAACTACTTCCAGGACGATCAGGACATCCCCGGCTATCCACAGGGCTGGTTCATTTACGATTTCACCCAGGGCGGGCAGGTGCGCGACAACCGCAGTCAGTTTCCGCACGCGCCCGGCCTCGCGGTCTCGAGCGACTCCGCGCTGTGCCCCCGCGACACCATCCGCGTGAACGGTTTCTCGATCGGCGACGACAACGGTGACGACAATCGCACCACCGGTCTGCCGTCCTTCCTGCTGTTCGGCTACACCCTGGATCCGCTCGGCCTCGACGGGCCGCGGCGCGTTCAATTCCGCGCCTTCCGCTCGTTCACCAGCGGCACGCCGTACGGTCAGGGCGGCAATCCGGCCATCGACCAGCAGCGGTTCGAGTTCATGTCGAGCCTGCAGAACGTCGAGACCGACCAGACCAATCCGAAGGTGGGCCTGATCACGGCCGACCCGGGCGACCAGAAGGGCGATCAGGTGCAGTGGTGCTCCGTGGGGCCCTGGCTGCACGTCAAGAACGGCCAGTCCATCCTGGTCACGATCGGCGTGGCCGTGGACCGCGGAACCGTTCTGCTCGGCAGGTCCTATCGCGCCGCTTACGACGGATACATCAATGCCCCGGACGCCAATCGCGGCATGCTCGGGAAGCAGCTACTCGACGAGTACCCGAGCCTCAACACCGCGTTCACGGCCCAGCTCGCCTACGAGGGCATCTGGGACCACAACGCCAACTACCCCGAGCCCGATTTTCACGGTCGCGAGACCGCGCTGCGCGCGGATCCTGGCCAGCAGTTCCAGGCCACCGAGGACTGCGAGACCTTCTCGCGCACGATCCTGGTCACCGACCGGCAGTACTACTGGTTCGACTTCGACTGCGACTATTGCACCGGCGTCTGGGACTACCAGATCGGCTCCAGCAACCCGAGCGATCCGAGCGTGGGCGGCATGATCCACAAGACCTGGAACTCGTCGGCACCGCCGCCGAGTCCGATCACGGACGCCTCGATCTCCTACAACTATTCGGAGAACCCGGACCGCACCGTGGTCCCGGGCGGCGACAACCGGGTGACGCTGGCCTGGGACAATCTCTCCGAAGTCACGCCCGATCCCGCGCCACCCAACCTGTTCGACTTCCGCGGCTACAAGATCTGGAAAGTCGCGGACTGGACGCGGCCGGTCGGCTCGCCGGGTCCGTCCGAGGATCAATGGTCGCTGGTGGCCGAGTTCCGCTGGTTCAACTACTACGACACCAACGGGAACCCGATCTTGAACAATCTGGTCACGGTTCCGGATCCGGCCAACCCCGGCCAGTTCATCACCAAGTGTCCGTCGGTCTTCATTCCGTCTCTCGGCGCCAACAAGGACATCTGCCTCAATCGCGGCGACCTGTGGAATCAGCAGACCGGTGAGGTCATCCATCCCGACACGACGCTGGCCTGCAATCCGGATGGTCACGGAGGTTGCGAGCAAAAGACGTCGTGCATCATTCCTCCCGGCAGAACCTCCTGCATCCAGGTCACCCGGGATCGCTATCCGGTGGGTCGCTACCGTTACCTGGACACCAGTGTGAAGAATGGCTTCATCTACTTCTATTCAGTGACCGCTTTCGATTCCACCAACGTCGGCATGACCGAGAGCCGGCGTTCGGCAGTCGAAGCCGAGGGCATCGTGCCGCAGGCCTCGACGAAGACCGGCAAGCACGTCACCGTCGTTCCGAACCCCTACAAGGGCTACGCGGCGATCCCGCAACGTCCGTCCGCCTGGGATCTGACTCCCAACGCGACCGACCCTACCGGCACGCACATCGATTTCCTCGGTATGCCGCCGGGCAAGTGGACGCTGAGGATTTACACCGTGGCCGGCGACCTGGTGCAGACGATTCACTCCGACGACCCGGTCAACGACTCGATTCGCGGCGACCTGTCCGTGAACGGGACGACCTATCACGGCTACAACAAGCAGCAGGACAATGCCAACGACGGCGAAGCGCGCTGGAATCTCATCTCCCGCAACGGCCAGGACGTGGTGAGCGGGATCTATCTTTTCACGGTGAACTCCGATCAGGGGGTTCAGCGTGGCAAGTTCGTCATCATTCGATGAGCCGGGTGAGCGAAGGAGGAAGATCGTGAGAAAGTGGATCGCGGCCGCAGGCCTGGTCGGAGCGATGGTGCCGGGCCTCGCCGGGGCTGCCAATATTTTCGAGAAAGTCGGAACGTTTGGCGGTCAGTTCCTGAAGATTCCGGTTGGCGCTCGTGCCGAAGGCATGGGCGGAGCGTTCGTCGGCGTCTCGGACGATGCCTCGTCGCTGTTCTGGAACGCTGCAGGAATCGCCCGCATCGATCCCGACAAGTCGGTCTTCAACTTCAACCAGGCGACCTGGCCGGCGGACCTCAAGTTCTCGCAGGCGGGGTACGTCTTCCACGTCAAGCGCATTCCGGGCGCGATCGGGCTCAACGTCCGCTCGCTGTACATGGACCCGATGACGGAGACGACGGCGTTCCAGCCGGACGGCACCGGGAACACGTTCGACGCCGGCTTCATGTCGTTCGGGCTGACCTACGCCCGCTCGTTCACCGACAAGTTCAGCGCCGGCTTCACGGGCAATTTCATCCACTCGGGCCTCGCGGAGTTCTCTCAGCAGACCTATTCGTTCGATATCGGCACCCTGTACGACGTGGGCACCCTGGGGATGAAGATCGGAATGTCGATCTCGAACATCGGCTCGCAGGAGCAGTTCATCGAGCGCAGCGCGCGAATTCCGAGCATGTTCCGGGTGGGGACGTCCGCGACCATCTTCCAGCTGGCCAACCAGAAGCTGCTCGGCTCGTTCGAGTTCTCGCACCCGCCGGACAACGCCGAGCGCATGAACGTCGGGTTCGAGTACGCGTTCCAGAAGTTCGTGTTCCTGCGCGGCGGTTACAACATCAACTATGATGCCGAGGCGTTGGCGGGCGGCGTAGGCTTCCACATTCCGGTTTCGGTCGCCGGACAGGCAGATGTCGACTATGCGTATACGGACATGCAGGACCTGGGCGGAGTGCACCGCATTTCGATCCAATTCGCGTTCTGATCGCCGACCGCGCCTTGCGGCTCGATTCGTGACGTTTCTCTCGACGCGCTCTCGCCTGGGAGCGCGTCCGCTTTTCGGGTGGCTCCTCGCCCTGAGCCTGGCGCCGTCGGCGGCGCTCGCGGCACACCCCAGGGGTGACAAGGGTCCGGGGCCCTTCCCCTGGAGAATCGGGCACGAGGTGGGCTTCACCGCCGACGTGGCCGCGTTTCCCGAGAGCTCGGGCACCGAGCTCGACGTCTACCTGCGGATCCGCCCCAGCCTGATCGCCGAGCTGTGCCGGAACGGCCGCGAGCCGACGCCCATCCGCATCGAGGCGCACCTCCGCTCCGTCTTCGGCGGCCGAACCGACGAGCGCGAACAGATCTTCAGCGTCATTCCGGCCGACACCGCCCATGCGATCGGGGAGGTCGTCGTGCTGAGTTTCCCGGCGCGGCCGGGGCCTCATCATCTCGAGATCCGGCTCGACTCCCGCCGTCGCGAGCTGGCCCGTCGCGGCATCCAGGGGCCCGAGACCGCGCGGGTCGAGGGCGAGTTCGACATTCCCGGTCCCCAGGCCGGGCGCGAAATCTCCGACATCCAGTTCGTGTGGATGGACGCCGGCGACAGCCACTCGCACGTGTTCGGCCGCAGCGGGCGCGCGCTGGTGCCCAACCCCGAGCGGCTCTACGGCCTCTACGCCACCGACCTGTCGGCCTACTTCGAGGCGCGAGGCGTGGCGGGCGACGAGCGGCCCTGGCACTGGGTGGCGCGTCTCGCCGATTCGACCGGACGAGTGATCGCCGACCGCGACAGCACGGCGCCGGGCGCCAGCGCGATGTCGGCGGCGTTCAAGCTCGACGTGAGTGGACTTCCTGCCGGAGGCTACGACCTCGAGGTCAAGGCCTGGCAGGAGGGAGACCCCGGTGCGTTGCTCCGGAAGGCGCACTTCAGCGTCGCGTGGCAACCCGAGACCTGGCGGCGAGACCCGATGGACATGCTGGACGAAGCGCATTTCCTGCTGGCCACGAAGGAGGAGGACCGCTTCGAGCGCCTGCAGGCCGGAGAGCAGGAGCGGATCTTCGACGACTACTGGAAGATTCGAGATCCGACCCCCGAGACCGGCGTCAACGAAGCGCGCATCCGCTTCCTGAGGCGCGTGGATTTCGCCAATCGCACCTACGGTCGTTACGGGCTGGGCCGCGGCATGTTCTCGGACATGGGGCGCGTCTTCATCCGCTACGGCGAGCCCGACGAGGTGCTGCGCCAGGTGATCCCCGGATTCGACGACAACCTCAAGACCCTCGTTCAGCAGCTCGCAGCCACCGAGAAGCGGGCCATGGGGAATACCGAGGACGGCGAGCCCGGCGCCGACATGAGGCCGTTCGAGGTCTGGATCTACGAAGGGCAGATCCCGCTGCCGATCGACGCCGATCCCCGGCAAGACATCCAGCGCCTTCAGGGTCGCCAGCGTCTGGTGTTCCTGTTCGTCGATGAGAACTGGCTCGGCGACTATCACCTGCTCTACTCCAGCGAATAGCGCGCCGCCGGCCGAGGGCGCGATGCGCTCTCGCCATGCTCATCCTTGACCCTCCCTCACGCCTCGGGCATATTTCGCGCGCTTTTTGCCGCTCCGCAGGCGATCACACCGGGACGGGAGGACGTGGCGATGGCGCTACGCGTGGCGATCAATGGATTCGGGCGCATCGGGCGCCTGGTGGTGCGGGCCGCGAAGCTTCGTAACGCCCCGATCAACTTCGTGGCGGTCAACGACCTCACCGACGCGGGCACGCTCGCGCACCTGCTCAAGTACGACACCGTCCATCGCGTCTGGCATCAGATTTCGGGACGGGCCGAGAACGGCAAGCTCAACGTCGCCGATGACTGGATCGACGTCCTGTCGGAAAGGGATCCGACCAAACTCCCGTGGAAATCGCTGGGCGTGGACACGGTGCTCGAGTCCACCGGCAAGTTCACCGACCGTGACAAGGCGGCGGTCCACCTCGCCGCGGGCGCGAAGCGCGTGCTGGTGTCGGCGCCGTCCAAGGGTGCCGACCTCACCTTCGTGATCGGAGTCAACGACCGGCTCTACGACCCCGCCAAGCACGTGATCACCAGCATCGGCTCCTGCACCACCAACTGCCTCGCGCCGGTCGCCAAAGTGCTCGACGATTCGTTCGGCATCGATCACGGGCTGATGACTACGATCCACGCCTACACCAACGATCAGAACATCCTCGATCTGCCGCACAAGGATCTGCGGCGCGCGCGCGCCGCGGCGCTCAGCCTGATTCCGACCTCGACCGGCGCGGCCAAGGCGATCGGCGAGGTGCTTCCCCAGCTCAAGGGCCGGCTCGATGGCATGGCGGTGCGCGCGCCGGTGATGGACGGCTCGCTCGTCGACCTGGTGTGCCAGGTGAGGAAGGCGGTGACGAAGGAGCAGGTCAACGCGGCGATGAAGGCGGCCGCCGACGGTCCGATGCGCGGAATCCTGGAGTACTGCGAGGATCCGATCGTATCGAACGACGTGATCGGCAACCCGGCGAGCAGCATCTTCGACTCGCTCTCCACCAGCGTGATGCAGAACGACATGGTGAAGGTGCTGTCGTGGTACGACAACGAGTGGGGATTCTCGAACCGGGTGGTGGACGCGCTGCTCAAGATGGCCTGAGGGGGCCGCCGTGGACTACCACAAGCGGGACCTGACCACGCTCGAGCCCCGCTCGCGTCGGGTGCTGGTGCGGGTGGACTTCAACGTGCCGCTCAAAGACGGCCGGGTCGCCGACGACACCCGGATTCGCGCCTCGATCCCGACGCTCCAATGGCTGTCGGATCGCGGCGCCCGCGTGATCCTCATGTCACACCTCGGGCGCCCCAAGGGCGGCCCCGATCCGAAGTACAGCCTGGCGCCGGTGGCGGCGAAACTCGGCGAGCTGATGAAGCGCACGATCGCCTTCGCTCCCGACTGCGTGGGGCCGCCGGCCGAGTCGGCGGTCGCCGCGCTTCGCGACGGCGAGCTGCTGCTGCTCGAGAACCTGCGCTTCCACGCCGAGGAAGAGGCCAACGACCCGGCATTCGCCGCGCGCCTCGCGGCGCTCGGCGAGATGTACGTGGACGACGCGTTCGGCACGGCGCATCGCGCGCACGCTTCGACCGAAGGCGTGCCGCGGCTGTGCCGCCCGGCGGTGGCGGGCTTCCTGATCCAGCGCGAGCTGGAATACCTCGGCAAGGCTCTCGATCGGCCGAAGCGCCCGTTCGCGGCGGTGCTCGGCGGCGCCAAGATCTCGGGCAAGATCGACGTGATCCAGGCGCTGATGGGCAAGGTGGATCGGCTGCTGATCGGGGGGGCCATGATGTTCACCTTCGCTCGGGCCCAGGGACTCGGCACCGGCCGCTCGCTGGTGGAGGAGGATCGCGTCGCGACCGCGCGCGAGGTGCTGGATGCGGCGCGGGCTCGCGGCGTGGAGCTGATCCTCCCGGTGGACTGCGTGGTTTCGACCGCCACCGACGGCAGCGCGCCGGCGCGCGCGGTGGCGATTGCCGAGCTATCGGCGAACGACATCGGCGTCGACATCGGGCCGGGGACGACACGCCTGTTCGCCGACCGCCTGCGCGATTGCGCGACCGTGCTGTGGAACGGGCCGATGGGCATCTTCGAGGTGCCGGCGTTCTCCGAGGGCACGCTGCAGGTGGCGAGGACGCTGGCCGAGATCGGCTCTCGCGGTGCGGTCACGGTGGTGGGAGGAGGCGATTCGGTCGCGGCGATTCAGCAGTCGGGACTCGCGGAGCGATTCACGCACCTGTCGACCGGCGGCGGCGCATCGCTCGAGTTCCTGGAAGGCAAGGTGCTCCCCGGCATCGCCGTGCTCGACGACGCGTCATGAACCCGAGTCGTCGGCCGCGGCTGGTGGCGGGAAACTGGAAGATGCACCGCACGCCCGCCGAAGGGGCGGCGCTGGCGGCCGAGCTGAAGGCGCTGCTCGCGGCGCCGCGCGCATGCGAGACGGTGCTGTGCCCGCCGTTCCCGGCGCTCGAATCCGTCGGGCGCGCGATCGCCGGCAGCGCCATGCGACTCGGCGCGCAGAATCTGCACCCGGAACCGCAAGGAGCATTCACCGGCGAGGTCTCCGGGCCGATGCTGCGCGCTGCCGGCTGCACCTACGTGATCGTCGGACATTCCGAGCGGCGCCACGGCATGGGCGAAGACGACGCGCTGGTGGCGCGCAAGCTGCGCGCCGCGCAGCGCGATGATCTCACGCCGATCGTGTGCGTCGGGGAGACCCTGGCGGAGCGCGAGGGCTCGAAGACCGCCGAGGTGCTGGTGCGCCAGGTGCGCGCCGCGTACGACGGGCTGGGAGCCGCGGCGCGCTCCACGGTGGTCGCCTACGAGCCGGTGTGGGCGATCGGCACCGGGCGCGTGGCCACGCCCGAGCAGGCGCGCGAGGCACACGAGATCATCCGCGCCACGCTCGATCGCGTGGTCGGTTCCGGCGCCGGCGGGGCGCTGCGCATTCTCTACGGCGGAAGCGTCAACCCCGGCAACGCCTCGGCGCTGTTCGCGGTCGAGGAAGTGGACGGCGCGCTGGTCGGCGGCGCGTCTCTCGAGGCCGCTTCATTCTTTCGCATCGTCACCGCGGCCGAGACCGCGGGCCGGGTTTGACGGCGGCCGGAGGGGGCTGATAGGCTGCGTCCCCGCTTGCCGCAGCGCGTTGCGCGTTTCCCCATCGCGGTCGCTTTCCGATCCGAGGAATTCATGTACGTCGCCGTCCTGGTGCTCCATCTTTTCGTCTGCCTGGGCCTGGTGTCGGTGGTTCTGCTCCAATCCGGCAAGGGCGGCGGCCTCGCCGGTGGGGCGTTCGGTGGCTCGGCTCAGACGGTGTTCGGCGGTCGCGGCGCGACCGACTTCATGACGCGGGCGACCATGGTGCTCGGCACCGCCTTCTTCGTGACGTCGATCGGTCTGGCCCTGCTGTCGACCGGGCAGGGCCCCGCGGGCAAGAGTCTGATGCAGGAGGAGGCGCGGCATGCCACGACCAATGCCGCCACTCCGCCGGGCGCCCCGCCGCCGCCGGGGGCGACCGCGCCACGGCCCGCGACCGGCCTCGCGCCGTCGACGCCGGCTCCTGCTTCACCCGCGCCGGCCAGCTCGCCTGCGACGAAGCCCTCCGGAAAGTAGATTGGCCGGAGCCTCCCGAATGCGTGCCCGGGTGGTGGAATTGGTAGACACGTACGTTTGAGGGGCGTATGGGGAAACCCGTGCGAGTTCAAATCTCGCCCCGGGCACCACTGTAGACCCGCGTTCGGAAGGAGTTACGGGCGCGGGTCTCTCATTTGTCCGAGTTTTTGTCCGAGTGGGGCACCGGACGCGGACAAGTTGTCAGCATCTTTCGTGTCGAGAGCGGCCAGCTTCTCGACCGCTCGCTCCAGGGCGGGAACGTCGTTGAGCGCGTACCGCGTGAACATCGACTCCGTCTCGTGCCCGAGCAGTCCCATTGCCTCGGAGCGCGCGACACCTGCTCGCACAAGCCGCATGGCCGCATAGCGCCTGAGATCGTGGAACCGCCGGTCGACCAGATTGGCGCGCCGGCAGGCAGATCCCCACGCGTAGTCGATGTTCCGGAGTGGCCGCCCTTCGCAGTGAAACACGTGGGTCACGTCTACACCGCGCTCGCGCTCGACCGCCCAACGCGCCTGCCGCTGTTCCTCCAGCAAGCCAGCCAGTGAAGGGAAGCGCTTGAACGGGAAGACCCGTCCGCGTCGCGACTTCGTCTCACCTGGTTCGAGCCGGATCGTGCCGGCGGCAAAGTCCACCGCCGTCCAGCGGAGCGACAGGCACTCCATGAGTCGCCACCCCGTCGCAGCGCCAAACCGCACGACCGGACGAAGGCGGTCCGGAAGCTCGACCAACAGCCGCTCCAGTTCGGCATCGGTGAAGTGCGCCGTCCGGACGTTCCGCACGGTTACGGTCGGGACGAGGGGCTGCGAGCCAAGCACGCCCCGCTTGCGCGCGACCTTGAACGCCTGCGAGAGCACCGCCAGTTCGAAGCGCACCGTAGCCGGCGCAGCTCCAGCGGACCGCCGGGCTCCAACGTAGCCCTCCAGCGCGGTGTAGGTGACCCTGGTCGCGCGCCGGTGCTCGCCGAAGTGGTCGACCAC
>DATKAB010000011.1 GCA_035498555.1 Candidatus Sulfotelmatobacter sp. | reverse complement strand
GGACTTCGGCAGTGCCTCGGCGTCCGAGCGCGACCTTCTCGTGCAGCGCGGGCAGCAGAGCCTCGGAAGCCAGATGCGACAGCGAGTAGCGTGACATGCGACTTGTCCCGCGGGGGCGGGTGAATCGGGGGCAACCCACTCTTTCTATCACGCCAGTTTTCGGCGCACGCAGATCGGCGCAGAGCGCGGATCTCGAGCCTGTTCGAAATATCGCGTGCCGAACGCACGAAACCCTGCGCACGCGCATCTCTCGCGCGCACGCGCACCGCGCCGAAAACCCTTCGAGCGCCACTCGCCCTGACCGTGAATGGCCTGTCAAGAGCAGAGTCTTCTGCCGATAACTGTTGGCATGAGTGCCTCACCCGAAAGACTCGACTCACCCGAAGAGCTCGACTCTCAGACGCGCTGGTGGTGCGCGGGCCTGCCGCTCGAGGAGCGTCGGCCGCTCGCCGATCTCGAGCGCACGCTGCTGAGTCGCGCCGCGCGCCGCGCGCTCGGCAGATTCACTCTCTCGGCGCTGGCGGCGCTCGCCTGGCTCGGGGGAGTCTTTCCGCTGGGTGACGCGATGGGCCGCGCCGACCGCCTGACGGAGAGCGCGGGCATCGCGGTCTATTTCGGCTGGATGTTGGGGCTCGGTCTCTGGCTCGCCTGGACGAACGACGCGTTCCGCGCGTGGCGCCGCCGCGTCCGCGACATCGAGGCCGGCGATCTGCTGGTGTTCGAGGGCCCGATGCCCGCCGAAGATCGCCTGCGCCGCGAGCCGCTCCGACTGGCGAGGATGGGCTTCCTGCGCCCGGGCCCGCTCGATCATCGCAGGCTCGTCGTGCTGGCTGGCTCGCGCCAGGTGTGGGCGCGCAACGATCGCGGCCAGGATCGCTTCGCCGACGTCTGGGTGCATCAGGTGGCGGCGCTTCCCGAGTACGCCTACCGCGTGCCGGTGTCACCCGAGCAGCTGCGGGTGGTCAGCCACCCCGAGCTGCGATTCCAGAAGCGCGTGCTGTCGGAAGCGGAGCTCGACGAGCTGCGCGACTACGTTTCGCGGCTGCGCCGCCCGGACCCGGGCCAGTGGTTCGCCGCGGTGCTACTGCTGCTCCTGCTCGCGGAGCTTCTCGGCCCCGGCGTGCCGGCGTCGCCGCCGCTCAAGCTCGTTGAACGGTTGTTTCGCGATCTCATGTTCCTGGCGGTGGTAATGATGGCGTCGGTGCGCTACTGGAGTCGGCTCCGATTCGCGAACGGCCTGGCGCGCGACGTGCAGATCGGCTGGGCGTTGAGCGTGGACCCCGAGAGCGTGGAGCCAATGCCGAACCACGCGTCCGATCACGGGGAGTCGGCGCTCGAAGCCGACCTGCCCGAGTTCCTCGCCCACTCGGGCGCGCTGTGGATCCATCACGGCCGGCCGGCGCCGTGGCGCGTCCTGCGCCGAGCGGCCTGAAACACTCGGCACCCCTCGCGGCCTAGCTCCGCTCGAGAAAGCCCGCGATCGCCCGATTGACGAGATCGGGATGCGTCACCGGTCCCATGTGGCCGAGGTCCTCGAACTCGACGACCTCGACGCGCGGCAAGACCGGAATCAGCAATTTCGCGACTCCCCGTGACGACATCGGCGAGCGCTTCCCGAGCAGGTAGAGAATCGGGACGTCCAGCTCCGCGAATCGCCCGATCGGCGTCGGCTCGTGAAATAGCGCATGGCCCCAGCCCGGCAGATGGTCGATCGAAGCGAGGATCGGCGCCTGGCGCGATTCGCCCATCGCGTCCCACGAGCCCGCGCCCATCCAGAAGTCGACGAACTCCCGCGCCGCGCCGGCGCGGTCACCCACCGCGAGCGCCGGAAGCGCCGCCGCCGCGGCGCCGCGAATGCCGTCGGCGTCGTTGGGCGGCGGCGAGTGCGCGTCGATCAGCGAGAACAGCGTCGGCTCGTAGAGCGCCATCGCCTGCACCCGGCGGGGTGCGGCGAGCGCCGCGATCAGCGCGATGGCGCCGCCATAGGAGTGCCCCACGAGAGCGAACGGATGGCCGGCCCGCTCGAACACCGGCTCCGCCAGCGCCGCTTCGTCGGCGAGCCACAAGCGGCGCTCGAACGGCCACGCCGGGCTGCGGCCCGAGCCGTACGAATCCACCGCGAATACGTGGTGATCCGGCGCCAGCGTCTCCATCAGCGGGCGCCACTGACTCGAGCTGCTCGAGTTGGCGTGCAGGCACACGACGCCCGGGCCGGATCCGGCCTCGCGGAAGTACGGAATCGCGGCCATCGCTCAGCGACCTCCGCGCGGCGCGCGGCGTGGGAGCGTCGCTGCGTCCAGCGAGCGGATCGCCTCCCACTCCTCGAGCGTGCGCGGCCAGTCCTCGCGCAGCAGCCGCGACAGCGCCCGATCCGCGAGCAGGCGCCCGCCGGTCTGACAACGCGGGCAGTAGTTGGTCTCGTTCTCGGCGTACACGATGCGTTGCACCGGAGCGCCGCAGTCGGGGCACGGCTTCCGGTGGCGTCCATGCACGGCCATCTCGGGGCGGAAGGCCGTGACTTTCTCGGGAAAGGCCTGGCCGGTCTGTTCACGCAATCGATCCGTCCATTCGATCAGGACATCACGGGTGGCGCGATGAAGCCGGCCGATCTCTTCGCTCGAAAGTCGAGAAGTCAGCTGCAGCGGCGACAATCGCGCACGATGCAAAATCTCGTCGGAGTACGCGTTTCCAATTCCGGAGAACAGGCGCGGGTCGGTGAGCGCGCGCTTTAGCGTGTGGTTCTCGCGCGTGAGCGCCGCGCGGAATTCCTCGAGCGAGGCCGCGAGCGGCTCGATCCCGCCGGCGTCGAGGGCGCGCACTGCCGGCTCGCCGCGCAGCACGTGCAGGCCGGCGCGCTGCCGGGTGGACGCCTCGGTGAGCAGCAGCGTGCCATGCTCGAAATCGAACGCGGCGAGCCCGACGCGGCCCGGGAGCTTCGCTCCGCGATCCCTCCAGCGCAGTCGGCCCGCGATCATGAGATGCAGCGCGAGCCACAGATCGTCTTCGAGCTGAAAGACGATGCGCTTGCCCATGCGGCTCACGCCGAGCACGCGCCTGCCGTTGGCCTCGCTCGCCGGCGGATCGAAGGTGCGCAGCAGATTGGGGCTCGAGACGCGCAGCCGCTCGAGCACGCGCCCGGCGGTCAGGCGCTCCAGATGCTCGACGTAGATCGTGACGTCCGGCAATTCGGGCATGCGCGTGAAAGTAGCCGATGGGCGAGGCGTGGATGGTGCGCGGGGAAGCCAGACGGACCAGGCTTCTCCTGGCCGACGCCTCACCTTCCTGCGAATGACGATGAGGCGCCGGCTTCCAGCGAGGGCGAACCTTCGCGTGGTCCGCGTCGCGCGCCTGTCTCCGCGCGCTGCCTGCCGCATGGTGGGGGCGGTGCGCAGCGGGGGCGTGGTCCCGCGGACAGACAAAATCTTGCGCCTCCGGGACTCCGGGGATCAAGTGGCAAATTGGGATCGTGGGTCAGAACCGCGTCAATCGCGGTCCGAATCAGCGTGGCGCGCGCCATGTTG
>DATKAB010000010.1 GCA_035498555.1 Candidatus Sulfotelmatobacter sp. | reverse complement strand
GCCCCGGCCGCCGGCGCGGTCACTGGAGCCACGCTCGGGGCGGCGGCCTTCGAAGCAGCCGATGAAACATTGGTGGGCGCCGGAGCCTGGATCGCGTTACTCGACGACGCAGGCGGTGTCACCTTCGCCACAGGTGCATTTCGATCCGGCGCCACGATGGAAGTCGGGGTGCTGGGCTTCGCGGCCACGACGCTCGCCGCCGTCGCGCTCTTCGCGGGAGCCGCGCTGCTGCTCGCAGCGGTCGCCGGCGCAGAAGACGTCGGCGCCGCGGCCTTGCTCGATGCCGAAGCCGGCTTTAACGCCGCAGTCGAGGTCGCGACCGTCGCGCCCTTGGCCGACAAGCCCGCGCTCCCCGTCTTCGCAGTCGCGGCGCTCGAAGTCTTCGCCGGCCTCGCGCTGGTCTTCTCGACCGACTGCCCGCTGGTCTCGCGCGAGACGCGCGACGCGCTCGGATCGCTGCCGCCATTCATGAATCCGGGGTGATACGTCAGCCCGAATCGATGCTGGCCGTTCCCGGCGTCGCCGCCGGTGATGTAGCCGTAATCGAACCAGAAGCCATTGGCGCCCGCGCCCATGCCGAAGGTCGGTCCGCCGAGCGGCTCGCCGGCGGCCGCGTTCATCTCCTGGCGGTAGCCGGTGCGCAACGCGAAGCGATCGTGCCACCGCCACTCGACGCCGCCGCGCACGTCGCTGTAGTAGGCGGTCGGGAAGTTGGCGTCGAGCGCGAACGTGAGGCCCGAGAGCGGCAGCGAGTAGGCGACGCCCAATCCGTAGTTGGTCGGAAAGTCGTAGAGCAACCCGCTGTAGCTCATCTTGCCGAACGCGTTCTGCGCCGCGGCGCCGAAGCCGAACGCTCCCGCCTGGATGCGCATGCCGAGGTCGAAGGTGACGCCGCCCCCACTCACGTCGCCCAGCTTCTCGCTCACGTACTTGGCGCCCACGCCGATCGACCCCAGCGGCCCGATCGCCTGCGCGAGCTGAAATCCCAGCGCCATGCTGGAAGCGTTGAACGAGCCGGTCGGATTGTTGAACGCGTCGCGGCCGTCGAAGCTGCCGTCGCCCTGATAGAGTCCGGTGAACGCCCAGCGCGTCGGGCTGAAGCCGAAGCGACCGCCACCCGAGACCCACTCCTGCGGGCTCTGGCCGGCGAGGCTCGAGTGCGAGAACACGTATTCGGTGGAGCCCAGCCCACCCAGGGCCGCGGCGTTCCAGGCGGCCGCCGAGAGATCCGAGCCGAAACCGAGCGTCGCGCCGCCCATGCCCAGCACGTCCGCGCCCGCGCCCACCGCGAGGAAGTTGGCGGCGGTGGTACCGGCTTTGTCGATGCCGGCCTGCGCGGCGAGCGGCGTCACGAGCAGCAGCGTCGAGATCAGCAGCGTCACGTTCCGTCGCATGTGCTTCTCCACCGGGCTCACGGCTGGCGTACCAGCTTGATGGCGCTCTTGCGGTCGCCCGCGATCAGCCAGGCGCGATACACGCCGGGCGCCACTTCGACGCCTGCGTCGTTGTGGCCGTCCCAGCGCACGCTGCCGTCCGTGCAGCGCGGCGCGCTCGCCACGTCGAGCCGGCGCACGCGGAATCCGCCGCTGCTGATGATGTCGATGAACATGCCGTCGCCGCTGCCCGCGCTCGTGATCGGCAGGCACACCGCGTCGCCACGCTTGCTGGGATTCGGATAGGCGGCCGACAACGCGTCGGTGACCGTCGGCGGCGGCGCGCTCGACAGCTGCACCTGGGCCGCGGCGCTGCGCGCGCTCTCGTTGTCGCTGTTGTCGGTGGCCGTGACCTCGTACCAGACACTCGAGACGCCGGCGGGCACCGCGGTGTCCACGTAGCTGAGCCCGGTCAGTACCGACGAACTGATCTTGCTGTAGGGGCCGCTCGAAGCGGTGGCGCGATATACCGAATAGCCCTGCAGGTCGGGCTCGGAGTTCGCGCTCCACGAGACCTGCACATTGGCGCCGGCCTTTGCCGCACTGACGCCCGAAGGCGCCGCGGGCGGTGCCGTGTCGTAGACCCAGTTCCACTGCACCACGTTCGAGATCGGCGCCAGATTGCCGGCGTCGTCCTCGGCGCGGATCGCGAAGTAGTAGGTGGTACCGCTGCTGAGCCCGCGCACCACCACGCTCTGGCGCGTGCCGGAAACCAGCGGCGAGGGTAGCCCGGAAACGTCGGTCGCGCTCGCCCAGTTGCCGCTGGTGATGGTCGAGGTCGACATCTTCATGTGATAGAGCGTGGCGGTGCCGATCGAACCGTCGTCGCCGGGCGCGGTCCACTGCAGCGTCACGCTGTCCGCTCCGGCGCCCTGCGCGCGTGCCAGCAGCGGCGCGAGCAGCACCAGCGCCGCGCCGACCAGCGCGGCCAGCCAGATCCGCACGTCGATCCGGCGGCGCCGGCGGGGAGCGAACGAGCCGATCGTCATCAGCGACCAACCTCGGGCGCGCGTTCGGCGCGGTCGACGGTGTGCCAGGCCAACCAGAAGAAGCCCACCGCCAGATTGGCGATCCGCGCCGGAGGCATGGTGTCGGTGGTGGAAGCGTTCGCCACGTTCGAGATCGCCGACGGATTGTTCGAGTCGTCGGTGACCTTCATGGCGAAGTAGTACGCGCGTTCGCGGCTCAAGCCCCGAACCGTGAAGGTCTGGGTGGTGCCGGCCGCGGTCGGAGCAGGCTCGCCGGTGGTCGTCGTCGCCGAGGCGAAATTGGCGGCGGTGATGGGCGAGGTCGAGTAGCGGATGTCGTAGCTGGTGGCGGTGCCGGTCAGGCTGTCGTCGCCGGTCGCGGTCCAGCTCAGCGTCGCGGTGGTGTCGGTGACCGACGAGACGCCGAGATTCGCGATCGCGAACGGTCGGATGGTGTCGGGTGCCGCCGCCGTGGTCTTCGACACCGGATTCGAGACCAGCGACCAGTTGGGAACGTCGTCGGCGGTCTTGAGATTGAAGTAGTAGGTGGTGCCGGGATTGAGACCGGTCACGACCACGCTCTGGCTCGTGCCCGGCGCGGCTGGCGCGGGCATGCCGGTGAAGCGCGCCGCGGAATTGAAATTCGCCGCGGTGATCGGCGAGGTCGAATAGCGCAGATCGAATTGGGACGCGGTGCCGAGCAAACTGTCGTCTCCGGGCGTGGTCCAGGTGAGCGTCACGCTGTTCCAGGGCGACTGAGCCTGCGAGGGCGATGCGGCCCCCAGCAGACCTGCGACGATTGCGACGATGAAACCGAAGCGGGCCCGCATCGAGTCCTCCTCGCCCATCTCTCGCGCGAGTCGTTCGCGCTCGATGGGGTTCAAGTGCCGCGAATTCAGGTCCGGGATGCAGAGTGCGGCGCCGAGTCGGACTCGGACGTCCTGTTCCACCGCGGGCACCAAGTAGAAACGCCAGGTCGCGCGATTCCACCCAGGGCCGCGCGCGAGGCAGCAGGAAGTGTGCCCCGCAGCGGGCGTTAGCGGCGCGGGCGGGACCGATGGGCGAGCGAGCGCGAAGTCAGCGGCCCGGATGCGCCTTGGCGCCGGAAAGCCGCTGAACCGCTGGCGCCCCGGCCGACTGTAGGGCCGGTGAAAAGTGTGGATCCTGCAATTGCAAATCCGGGAGTTGCAATGACCTCGCCCCTCCCGAGCCCAAATCGGGCGGAATGAGAGACGCCGGCAGCCCTCTCCTGGAGAGCCGCGCGATCGAGCTTTGACACCCCCCTTTCCGGCTCCTATCCTTGGCGCCACGTTCCTCGTTTCGGCTGCACCGCGGGACCGGGGCAGTCCGAAGGGAAGCGAGTTTTCCGCGCCCTCCCTGCCCGCTCCGGTGCGCATCGGAGCAAACCCTTAAGGCGCTGGATGACGGATTCGGCGACGCGCGGGAAGTTCCGGCGCGTCCGCGGACGCCTTGATGCGGGAGTGAGCCCCCAAACGCCCATGATTTCCGTGCCCTTGGAGCGAGAGGATGTGCTGCGCCGCGCCGCCGCGCTCGGCGCCTCGGACCTGCTGATCACCGCCGGCCATCCGGTCATGGTGCAGGTCGCGGGGCGCCTCCAGCCGCTCGAAGGCTGCCCGGTGCTCGCCCCGGAGGACTCGAAACGCCTCGGCGAGAGCTTCCTCGATCCGGCCTCGGCCGAGCGCTTTCAGCGCGATCTCGAGCTCGACACCCGCTGCACGCTCGAAGGCATCGCGCATTTTCGCGTCAACCTGTTCATCCAGCGCGGCGCATGGGCGGCGGCGATTCGCGTGATCCCGATGCGCATTCCGCTGCCTGGCGAGATCGGGCTCGCGCCGCATGCGGTGACTCGCCTGCTCGGCATCACGCGCGGACTCGTGCTGGTGACCGGGCCGACCGGATCCGGCAAGTCCACCACCATCGCCTCGCTCCTGGAGCAGGTGAACCAGCTGGGTCCGCCGCGGCATGTCGTCACCATCGAGGACCCGATCGAATTCGTGTTCGAGACGCGCAAGGCGGTGATCGATCAGCGCGAGGTCGGCACCGACACCCGCAGCTACGCGCGCGGTTTGAAGGGGGCGCTGCGGCAGCTGCCACACATCATCTTCGTCGGCGAGATGCGCGACATCACCAGCATGGCGATCGCCCTGACCGCCGCCGAGACCGGCAATCTCGTGATCTCGACCATGGCCACGCAATCGGCGGCTCAAACCGTGACGCGCATCATCGATTCGTTCCCGCCGCATCAGCAGGCGCAGATCCGCTCGCAGCTGTCGCTCACCCTGCGCGCCGTGGTCTCGCAGATCCTGCTGCCAAAATCCGACGGGCGCGGCCGCGTGGCGGCGCGCGAGCTGATGTTCGTCAACCAGGCGATCCAAAACTTGATTCGGGAAGACAAGCTGCACCAGGTGACCAACGCCATCTCGACCGGCGCGCGCGACGACATGCTGGCCATGGACGACTCGCTGGCCGAGCTGGTGGATCGCGGCACGATCTCGTTCGAGACCGCCTATCCGTTCTTCGAGGACAGCGAGAAGCGCGCCTCGCTCCAGCGGCGCACCTATCGCGTGGCCAAC
>DATKAB010000009.1 GCA_035498555.1 Candidatus Sulfotelmatobacter sp. | reverse complement strand
GGGTGTGGGAGCGCGAACGGGGCGAGCTGGGCTTCGCTCAGCCGCCGCGCTGGTAGTGGAGCACGGGGCGGACGCCGTCCTCCCCGCCATTTCCCGCGCAGGCGCCAGCATGAAGATGCCCTCCTCGGCAACGCCGCCGGGTCCGTTCTGTCGGACGTGCCGGGAACCGGCGTTCCAGGCGACTTCGCGCGGAACTGGAACTCGTCGAAGCCGATCATGGCGCTGATGCGCCGGCGCTCGAGAATCGGATACTCGAACGCGTGCAACTCACGGCTTGAATCCGTGGCGCTCGAAGCGAGCGCGCGCGAACGAGTCCCCGAGCCAGGCGGTGAACCTCGTCGCCAGCTCCGGCGCGCTGGTCGCGCGCACCACGGCGGCGGAAAAGAGCACCGGCGCCTGCAATGAATCGGGAATCTCGACCGGCACGATCTTGATCTTCGACATCTCGGCGTCGGTGGCGTAGGCGAAGCAGGCGTCGGCGTCGCCTTTGGCGACCCGCAACACCCCGTCACGCGCGCTCTTCACCCGGTCGACGAGATTGGCCCGCACCTTTTGCACGTAGCTCTTCCCCAGCCCGCGCGCCCTCGCCATGCGATCCAGCACCTGAGTGGCGTAACGGCCGGCCGGGGTATTGGGGGCGCCGATCAGCAGCCGGACCCCGGGCTTCGCCAGATCCTGCAGGCGGGTCACCGGCCCGCCGGCGCGCGCGATCACGCCCACGCGCCCGCGGGCGATCACTCGGGGCGCCAGCAGCAACCCGTGGCGAAAGAGCAAGGCGCTGGTTGCCGTGTCGGCTGAAACGAACACATCGGCGTTGGCTCCCTGCTCGAGGTGCTCGCGCATCTCGGCGGTTCCCGCGAAGCTCGAGATCACCGAGGCATTCGGGTATCGGGCGCGGAAGGCGTTGCCGATCTCGAGCATCACGTTCTGGAGCGATGACGTGCTATAGACGTGGATCGCCCCCTGAATCGAGGTATCGGTGACCGGCCGGCCGGCCGCGCCGAGCACCGTGAAGGCCAGCGCGGCGACCAGGGCGAACGCCGTCGCCGACCGCAACCACCCCCGCATCAGCGGCTTCGCGCCCGGACCAGCTTCGGCGCCCTTTTCGCGGTCGGCGCCTTCTTCGCGTTCGGCGCGTTCTTCGCCGTCGGCGCCTTCTTCTTCGGGGCGGCGCCGTTGCCATTGGACCGGGCGTGGCTCGTGCGGGCAGGCGCACCCGAGATCGCGGCCTCGACTTCCTTCCACTCGGAGTCCGCGAGCTTGATCTCGCCCGCCTTGAGATTCTCCTCGAGCTGCTCGAGCCTCGTGGCGCCGGTGATCGCACTCGACACCTGCGGTTCGCGCAGCACCCAGGCAAGGGCGATCTGCGCCGGGGTTCCCGCACCCTGCCTGGAGCACCACGCCGCGAAGCGCTCGGCCGAGGCGACGTTTTCGGGAGTCAACGCCTTCTCGGCGGTGAGGAAGTGCGCGAAGTTCGTATTCGCACGGCTGCCTTCGGGGCGGGCGCCGCCGGCATACTTGTTGGTGAGCACGCCTTGCGCGAGCGGCGAGTAGACGATCATGCCGATGCCGTTCTTCTTGCAGAAGGCGATGTGCTCCCGCTCGACGTGCCGGTCCACCAGGTTGTAGCGCGGCTGGCTCGAGATCATCGGATCCCAGCCGCGCGCGCCCTGGATTTCGACCACGCGCCGCGCCAGGGCCGGCTCGCGGTCGAAGTTCGAGAATCCGACGTAGCGCGCCTTCCCCATGCGCACCAGATCTTCGAACGCCCGCAGCGTTTCCTCGATCGGCGTGCCGGCGTCGGGCGCGTGCGCCTGATAGAGATCCACGTAGTCGACGCCAAGCCGGCGCAGGCTCTGGTCCATGGCGTCGAAGATGTGCTTGCGCGATAGCCCCGCGCCGAGCGGACCGTCCCACACGCGGCCCATGCACTTGGTGGCGATCACCAGCTGCTCGCGCGGCAATCCGACGATCGCCTGCCCGAGCAGGTTCTCGGCGCCGCCGCGCACGTAGACGTCGGCGGTGTCGAACAGATTGACGCCGAGATCGAACGCCTTGCGCACGATCTGGATCGCGTCGTCGTTGGCCACCGATCCGCCATAGGTGGTCCACGACCCGAGGGAGAGCTCCGAAACCTTGAGGCCGGTCTTGCCGAGGGCGCGGTAATTCATGGGGGAACTCCGGATGAGGGTGAACGAAACGAGGAACGGAGAGTCTAGCCGGACTCGAGCCGGGCGTCAGCCCGCTCGGTGCGCGTCCGATGGACGATGCTCAGTAGCGCCCGGCCTGGAGGTTCGTGAAGGACTCGTCCGCGGTCAGCCGGCCGGCGCGCGCCAGTCGCCGGAGGCGATCGATCATCGCGGCCTGCTTCTCCAGCCGGTCCTCCACGAACGGCGAGACCGGCGGCCGGTTGCGCTGCAGCCACAGCCGCGCGAATTCCTGGTCGAGCGCCAGCAACTCCGCGTGCAGCCGATCGAGCTCGAGCACCGCCTGATCTCGGCTCGCCCGATCGAGCAGGCCGAGCGTGCGCCCGCGAAGCTCGCGACCGAGCCCATCGAGCGCGAGCTCGCGCTCGGCCAGAAAGCGGAATCCCCGGATCGCGTGAGCGAGAGAGGCGGCGTGGTCGCGGTGGTACCGAATCGACCCCGTGGCCTGCCGCAATCGCGATTCCGCCACCGCCATGTCGGCCAGCAACGTCTTCATGCGAACGCGCCATTCGGCATGGGCGGGTTTGACCAGCAAGGCGTGGTGAAAGACACGCCCGACCGTGGTGAGGCCGGTGAAGTCCTGCCAGCCGAGGATGCGCTCGACCTCCACCATCCCTGAGGCTTCCGGCCCGTAGAACGTGCTGACGAAGCGGGGCAGGAATGCGTCAACCGGCGGCGTCGCGGGTTCCCAGGCCGAGGCCGCCGCGAACGCGTACCCGGCCCAGTTGTTCTCGCGCAGGCATTCGGCGCCGCTGTCCCCCCATGAGGAGAGCACCAGGCCGGACGCCTTCGCGGACTTCGCGGCGCGCGCGAGCGCGGCGATGTTGGGAACGGCGCGCGCGTAGTTCGGATAGAACGTGGTCCAATTCCACATGCCAGGGCTCACGAAGACGTCCTGGAAGCCGAGCGCCGCAAGCTGCCTCAGGCTGGGCACCGAATCCTGCTGATCGTAGTGCCAGTCCACGACGATCATGTCCCGAGGCAACGAGTCCGCGGCCTCCGGCCAGCGCAGGATGACGTCGCTGTAGATCATCGTCCGGCAGCCCAATCGCTCGCGCAGGCGCGTCGAGATCTCGCCGAGGTAGTCGCTGTAGGCGATCGCAGCCCGGCGCCGGTCGAGCGGACGCTCGTCGCCCTCGGCGCGCGCGGGCGGCCACTCGTCGCCTCCCAGGTTGATCATCGGGCTACGGGTGCATTCGGCGATCCGCACGGCTTCCTTGCCGACGAACTCGGCGGCTCCGGGTTGCTCGGGTTCGAATCGCTTCGCCGGGCCGCGCGCGCCCGACTCGCGGCTGAACGCCTCCCCGAGCGCCTGCAGGCGTTCCTCGTGCCCGAGGGTCTGGAAGATGGGCGAGATCACGACGTGATTGCGAAGTCCTTCGTTGGTGAGCTGGAGGAGTTGAATGCGGGTGAGCGAAGTCGAGACCGCCCCGTCTTCCCGTTCGGCGTCGAGCGCCGAAAGTTCTTCGATCGTGAACTGATAGAGATTGAGCTTGTAGTACGCGAGCTGCTCAATCAGCTCGCGAAAGTCGGCCATGGTCGAGACCTGCCCGCGCACCAGGTCGTCCGAGACGCCGCGCCATTCGAGCGCCGGATAGTCGCGGATCTCGAGGCCGGAGAGCTCGCCACGCGTCGAAGCGCGTATCAGCTGCCTCAGGGTCTGCGCCCCGTAGAAGCGCCCGAGCGGCGAGACCCCCTCGATGACGATGCGGCCGGGCTCGATCGTCAGCCGGTATCCCTGGGCCACATCGAGCGGCGGATCGGAGGCGTGCGCCGGAATCGCGCGCAGCTCGACGCGCGAGGTCTTCGATGGCCCGACGACCGAGCCCGAGGTGGGCCACTGCCAGCCGAAGCACCGGCGCGCCTCGGCGGCGATCAGCTCGGCGGCCCCGCGATCCTGCCGCGAGCCAGCGCATACGACCCAGGTGGAATCGAGCTTCGCTCCCCTGCCGGTCGAACGCATTTCCCGAGGCATCGGGAGCAGGCCTGGGGCGGTCGCGCCGGCCCTTGCCGCATGCGCGGGCGAGCCACCGAGGGCGAGCGCGAGCAGCCCCAGGCACGCGAGGCACGAGACCTGACGCCGACGAGACATGCGACTGTTATCGGCACGCCCCTTCGGGTCTCCCGCGCTTTTCAGCTGCGGCCCGGGCCGGTAATCTTGTACGGATGTCGCCCAGCCCCATGACCTCGAGCGGCGGCCGTTTCCGCCTTCGCGACCTGATCCCGTTCGGCCCCGCACGCCATCCGCGCCCTCGCCCGTTTCTCGAGATGGCCCAGATCGCCTGGGACAATCGCGACAACCTCGGCTACGCCTGGCGCATCCTCAATCACGGCGTCTGCGACGGGTGCTCGCTGGGACCACGCGGGTTGCGCGACGACGTCATCGACGGCGTCCATCTGTGCATGACGAGGCTCAAGCTCCTGCGGCTGAACACCATGGGTCCGGTCCCCGAGGAGCGGCTGCGCGATCTCGCCGGACTGCGCTCGCTCTCGAATGAAGAGCTGCATCGGCTGGGCCGGCTGCCGTTCCCGATGATCCATCGAGCGGGCAGCGACCGTCTGCACCGTCTGTCGTGGGACGAGGCGATGGGCATCGCGGCCGAGACGCTCGCCGACACGCCCGGCGAGCGCCTGGGCTTCTTCGCGACCTCGCGCGGCGTGGTCAACGAAACCTACTACGCGTTCACCAAGGCGGCGCGGCTCCTCGGCTCGAACCACGTGGACCTCTGCGCGCGCCTCTGCCACGCGGCGAGCGTCTCGGGGCTCAAGGACACGCTCGGCGTGCCGGCGCCCACCTGCTCGCTCTCGGACATGATCGGCGCGGACCTCGTGGTGATCCTCGGCTCGCACCTCGCCAACAATCAACCGGTCACCATGAAATATCTGACCTACGCCAAGCGCAAGGGAACGCGCATCGCCGTGGTGAATCCGATGCGCGAGCCTGGCCTCGAGCGCTACTGGGTGCCGAGCGACTGGGCTTCCGCGATCTTCGGCACGCGCCTGATGGACGAATTCTTTCAGGTGTCGGTGGGTGGCGACATCGCGTTCATGAACGGCGTCCTGCGGGCCCTGATCGAAAGGGACGCAGTGGACGCCGAGTTCGTGAGGCGCCACACCACCGGATTCGAGGAGGTGAAGGCCCACGTGCTCGGCACGCCCTGGGAGACGCTCGAGCGGCTCTCGGGCCTCACGCGCGCCGATATGGAGCGCCTGGCCGGCTTGCTGGCGCGCGCGCGGACGTGCGTGTTCGTGTACAGCATGGGTCTCACTCAGCATCGCTTCGGCGTGGACAACGTGAAGGCGCTCGTCAATCTGGCGCTCGCCCGCGGCATGCTGGGCCGCGAAAAGTGCGGCATCATGCCGATTCGCGGCCACTCCGGCGTTCAGGGCGGCGGGGAGTGCGGCGTGGATCCCGACAAGCTGCCCGGCGGCTTCGAGGTGGCGAATCGGCAGGACCGCGCGCGATTCGAGGCGCTGTGGGGCGCGCCTCTGCCGGCGCACAAGGGCTATCGCACCCTGCAGATGCTCGAGGCCGCGCACGATGGCGAGATCGAATTTCTGTACTCGCTGGGCGGCAATTTGCTCGAGACGATGCCGGATCGCGCCTACATGGATCGGGCGCTCTCCCGCGTGAAACTGCGCGTCCATCAGGACATCGTGCTCAACACCTCGGCGCTGCTGTCCGGGCCGGCGGTGCTGCTTCTTCCCGCGCAGACCCGCTACGAGACCCCCGGCGGCGGCACCGCCACCAGCACCGAGCGACGCATCCGTTACACGCCCGAGATCGCGGGCCCGAGGATCCCCGAGGCGCTTCCCGAATGGGAGATCCCGGTGCGCTTCGCGCGCGCGGTGCGCCCGTCGCTGGCCGCATCGTTTCCGTGGCGCGGCACCGCCGATATTCGAGCCGAGATGGCGAATGCCATGCCGATCTACGCGGGGATCGAGGCGCTCGAGCGGGAAGGGCAGTGGGTGCAGTGGGGCGGCGCGCGCCTGTTCACCGACGGCTTCACCCGCATGCCCGAGGGCCGCGCACGCTTCACCGCCGTTCGCATCCCCGAGATCTCGATTCCACCGGGCTGGTTCTACATGAGTACGCGGCGCGGAAAGCAGTTCAACAGCATGAGTCATGGCGAGCGCGACTATCTGGTGGGCAGCGTCACGCGACGCGACGTGTTGATCCATCCCGATGACGCCATCGAGCTGGGACTCAAGGCCGGCGACGAGGTGCAGCTGCGTTCGGAGACCGGGGTCTGGATCGGCCTCACGCGCCCGGCGCCCATGAAACGGCGTCACGTCCAGACCTACTGGCCGGAAGCCAACGTGCTCATTCCGCGCCGATTCGATCCGGTGTCCGGAGAACCCGATTACAACGCGCTGGTCGTGCTGGAGCCGGTTCGTTCGATTCCCGGCATGCGGCCGCTTCCCGCGCACGAACCCGCGGCCGCGAAATCCGTCCGCGAACCGGCACCCGCACTGGTTCGCTCCCACCCCGAAGGAGCCTGACGCTTGAGCTCGAGCCTCGAGTCCCCGCGAATCGCGAGCCCATCGTGGGCCATGCGCGACGGATGGCGTTTGCTGATCCTGATCGGCCTCACCCTGGCGCCGCATCGGGCGGTCGCGGCGCCGGCCGCGAAGGCCACCAAGACCGCGCCGGGGCCGCGAGCGGCGGCTGGGGTCCGGATCGACTACACGCCCTACCAGCAACTCCTCAACGAGCATCTGAGCGTCATCTCCGAGCCGGGTGAGCCGCTCGAGACGCGCTTCAACTACGAGGCCTACCACGACCAATCGGGTCGGGACGCCCGCGCCGAGAAGATCCGCGGGGCGTTTCTCGCGGTTTCCCCGAGCAAGATGGACGCGAACACCCGGCTCGCGTGGGCGATCAACTTCTACAACTACCTGGTGCTCGAGAATGCCAGCCAGTATCTGCTGATCCCCGACAAGTTCCGGCAGCGATACTTGAGCGTGAAGGACATCGTGATCGAGGGTGTCCACTTCTTCGACTATCCGTTCGTTACCGTGGACTCGGTGAAATACACCCTGAACGAGTTCGAGAAGCACTTCCTGTATCTCGACTTCGATCACGGCATCAACACTCAGCCGCCTTCCGGGCTCGATCCCCGCGTCCATTTCGCGGCCGTGAACGGGTCGCTCGGCGCCGCGCCCCTCCAGCCGCGCGCGTTCAAGCCCGAGTCGCTCGACATCCAGCTCGACCGAGCGGTTCGCCAGTCGCTCGCGAGCCCCAAGCACCTGATCTTGCGATCCGATCCACCCGCGTTTCAGATTTCCTCGATCTTCGGCTGGTACATCGCCGACTTCGGCGGCGCCATGAAGGTGATCCCCTGGATCCAGCGCTACGTCTCGAAGGAAACCAGCGACAAACTCGAACCCTATGTGCAGCGCGGAACCTTCGGGGTGATTCCGTGGGACTGGAAGCTCAACCAGACTCTGGGGTGGCGCTTCGAGCAGCAGATGAAGCAGCCGGCTCCCGCTCCGGGCTCGGCCAAGCCCGGGATGAGCAAGGCGACGATGAGGGATTCGATCTAGGCTGGGCCCGGTCCGAGCACGCCGCGCGAGCGGATCCGTGGGGCCCAGTTCGCACGCCGCCGGTGGGCGCGCCGGTGCTAGACTCCGCCGGTCCCACTCGATTCTTCCCTCATTCCCGGAGGCCGCCCGTGCAGCGTCTCTCCACTCTCCGACTCGGGCTGCCCCTGAGTCTGGCCGCGTTCATCACCACGTTGGCGACGCTCGGCGCGGTCGCCGCCAGCTCGCCCAAGCCATGGACGAGCGATGACATCCTGGCGATGCGAGTCGTCACCGATCCGCAGATCTCGCCGGATGGACACTGGGTCGCCTACGTGGTGTCGGCCCTGACCGACGACCGTTCGGACTACCAGACCGATATCTGGCTGGCCGCCGTAGCCGGCGGCGCTGCGCGACGCCTCACCACCTCGCCGGTCGCCGACGAATTCCCCCGCTGGTCGCCGGACGGCAGCACGCTGGCATTTCTCTCCGATCGGCCGCGCCCGGGCGGTCCCGCCGGCGACGCCGCGCGCGACGACGAGGGCAGGCGTCAGATCTGGATGATCCATCCCGACGGAGGCGAGGCCTGGGTCGCGTCGAGCGCCAGGGGCGGCGTCTCGAGCTTCCAGTGGTCGCGCGACGGCAGGCAGATCGTCTTTCTGTCGCGGCAGCCGAAGAGCAACGAGCGCCGCAAGCAGGAGAAGGACAGGGACGACGCCTGGACGCCGTCCGAGAAATACGCCTGGAACCGTCTGTGGGTGATGAGCGCCGACGGAACGAATCCGATTCAGCTCACCTCCGGCAATCTGCACGTGACCGACTACTCGCTTTCACCCGACGGCAAGCGCATCGCCGTCGCGGCGCAGCCCACGCCGCTGCTTCCCGATCAATACCAGTCGGACCTCTTCACGGTCGCTTCGAGCGGCGGCGCGCTCCAGCCCCTGGTGCAGCGAAAGGGCGTCGAGGCTTCGCCGCAGTGGTCGCCCGACGGAAAGTGGATCGCCTTCGTCTCCCAGGACGGGCGTGGCACGGACTGGTACCTCAACAACTACGTGTGCGTGGTGCCGGCAGGCGGCGGCGCGCCTCGCAACCTCACCCGGGACTTCGACGAGCGCGTGGAGGGTCTCGCCGGCATGACCCTCGCGTGGACGCCGGACAGCAAGGGTCTGGTCTTCCAGGCCTCGCAGCGCACCGCGCAACATCTGTTCCGCGCCGATCTCGACGGCCGGGTGAGCGCTTTGACCTCGGGTCCCGAGATGAACGGCAGCGCTTCGGTGGACGGCGCCGGCAACTGGCTCGCGTTTGTTCGCGAGGACAGCGAGCATCCGCGCGAAGTGTGGGTCGAGAGCCTGGTCGGCGCCGGCACGCCGCACGCCATCACCGACACCAATCCCGAGACCCGCGAGCATCCCTCCTACGCGAAGCAGCTCGTCCACTGGAAGGGCGCGGACGGCATGGACATCGAAGGTCTGCTGGTGCTGCCCGCGAATTACCGGAAGGGCACCCGAGTGCCGCTGCTGCTCAACGTGCACGGTGGACCGGCCGGAACGCACTCCAACACCTGCACGGTGGCTTCGAAGCTCTACCCGTGGCCGCTGTTCGCGCAGAAGGGCTGGGCGATCCTGATGCCGAATCCCCGCGGCAGCGGCGGATACGGCGAAGCGTTTCGCAAGAGCAACGTTCGCGACTGGGGCGGCAAGGACTACGAAGATCTCATGGACGGCGTGGACGCGATGATCGCTCAAGGGATCGCCGATCCCAATCGCCTGGCGGTGTGCGGATGGTCGTACGGCGGCTACATGACCTCGACCATCGTCACCAAGACCGACCGTTTCAAGGCCGCGGTGGTGGGCGGCGGCGTCATCAATCTCACTTCGATGGTCGGCACCTGCGACATTCCCGACTTCAATCGCTCTTACTTCGATGCGTGGCCGTGGGAGGACCCGCAGACCTACGTCGATCACTCCGCTCTGTTCCACGCCGGCAACGTCAAGACGCCGACCTCGATGGTGCACGGCGAAGCCGACGAGCGCGTCCCGACTTCGCAGGGCTGGGAGTTCTACACCGCGCTTCGCAAGGTCGGCGTGCCGACCGATCTGCTGCTTCTGCCGCGCCAGCCGCATGGACCGCGCGAGCCGAGACTGCTGAAGAGCGTTCAGCAGTGGCACCTCGACTGGCTCGACAAGTACACGCTCGATCAGCCTCAGAAGGTGAGGATGAACGGCAAGCCCGAGAAGACCTCGTCGGTCGCGAGCGGAACGCAGGAGCCCTAGGCGTTGAGCGCAGCGCAGGGACGCGCATGATGAACGGTGGCCCCCGGCCGAACAACGGGACGCCCGTGGATCTTGCCGTGATCGGCGGCGGAATCACCGGCGCCGGCGTCGCGCGGCTCGCTGCTCGTCAGGGCCTGAGCGTCGCGTTGGTCGAGCGCGCCGACCTGATGTCGGGGGCGAGCAGCGCCTCGAGCCACATGCTGCACGGCGGCCTCCGATATCTGGAGCAGGCTCGTATCGGTCTGGTGCGGGAGGCGCTGCGCGAACGCGCCGCGGTGTCCCGCATGGCGCCGGCGCTGGCCCGGCCAGTGCGCTTCGTGGTGCCGCTCTATCGCGGCGATCGCGTCGAGCCATGGAAGCTGCGCCTCGGCCTCACCGGCTACGACCTGCTGGCCGGGCGTGCCGCGTTCGCGCCGCATGCCATGACGCGCGCGTCTGAAACGCTCCAGCTCGAGCCCGCTCTCGAGCCCTCGGGCCTTCGCGGCGCCGGGCTCTACACCGACGTGGTGATGGACGACGCCCAGCTCGGCGTGGCGGTGGCGCGCGATGCCGCCGCTCACGGCGCCACGATCCGCACCTGGACCGAGGTCACCAACGTGCGCCCGGCCGCCGGCGCGCGCGAGCTGTTGTTGCGCGACGCCCTGACCGGCGAAGAAGACATGATCGCCGCGCGCAACATCCTGGTCGCGGCCGGCGCCTGGACCGATCAGGTGCGCCGTCGCATCACACCCGGCATCGACCCGCGACTGCCGCCGCCCTCGCCGCTGCTGCGACCCTCGCGCGGAACCCACCTGCTCTATCCGCCGATCACCAGTGGCCACGGGCTGGTGCTGCTGGCGCGCGAGGACGGCCGGGTGTTCTTCGTGATCCCGTTCGCCGAGCACTCGCTGGTCGGCACCACCGAGGTGGAAGTGCCGAGCCCGCCGCCTCCCGGGGCGTTCGAGGCCGACCTCGACGAGCTGCGCTACCTGCGCGGTGGATTGGAGCGGGTACTCCCGTCGGTGGCGAACATCCGGCCGCGCTCGGTCATGTCGGGGCTGCGGCCGCTGGTGCGGGCCGAAGGTCCGGCCGGCGAGCTGTCGCGCGAGCATCTCGTGATCGAAGAAAACGGCACCGTGGTGGTGGCGGGCGGCAAGTACACGACCTTCCGGGTGATGGCGCGCGATGCGCTGGCGCGCGTGCTGGCGCGGCAGGGCCAGACGCAGCCGGTGTTGCTGGATCCAGAGGCCCCGCTGCCCGCGCCGCTCGCCGGCGATCCGCCGCTCGAGAAGCGGGTCGAGTGGGCGGTGCGCGAGGCGTTCGCTCGCCGGCTCGCCGATGTGATGCGCCGCCGCTCGGCGTTGTGGTTGGCGCCCGATCGCGGGCTTGCGACCGCGCCGACGGTCGCGAAGACCATGGCGCGGTTGCTCGGCTGGAGCGGGGAGCGCGAGCGCGACGAGATCATCGACTGGGACCTCGCGCTTCACGCCGAAGACCGGCTGATCGATCAGGCCGGGTGGCCAGCGTGAGGCCCGCGTGAGGCCAGCGAGGCCCGCATTCGTGCTGGCGCTGGACCAGGGCACGACCGGCAGCACCGCGTTGCTGCTCGACCGGCGCGGGCGCGTGGTGGGGCGCGGCTACGCCGAGCTGCCCCAGCATTTCCCGAAGCCGGGCTGGGTCGAACACGACGCACTCGAGATCTGGGCCAGTGTGGAGCGCGCGGCGCGCGAGGCGCTGCGCTCGGCGGGCGATGGTCCGGGCGCGCGCGTGGCGGCAATCGGCATCACCAATCAGCGCGAGACCACGGTGCTCTGGAACCGCCGCACGGGGCGGCCGGTGGCGCGCGCGATCGTGTGGCAGGACCGGCGAACGCACGAGCGCTGCCAGGCTTTGAAACGACGGGGCCTCGAGATCGGAATCCGACGCCGCACCGGCCTGGTGCTCGATCCCTACTTCTCGGCGAGCAAGCTCGAATGGCTGCTGCGCGAGTCGGCGTCTCGACGCGCCGCCGCGCACCGTGGCGAGTTGGCGTTCGGGACCGTCGATTCGTGGCTGCTCTGGAAGCTGACCGGTGGTGCGGTCCACGCCACCGATCCCACCAACGCCTCACGCACCATGCTCTACGATATTCGTGAGCGACGCTGGAGCGCGGCGCTGTTGCGCCGGTTCGGCGTGCCGGCGCGCGTGCTGCCGGCGGTGCTCCCGTCGAGCGGACGATTCGGCGTGACGCGCGGCGCTGGATTCGTGCCGGACGGGGTCGTGATCGCCGGGATCGCGGGAGACCAGCAGGCGGCGCTGTTCGGCCAGGGCTGCGTGACGCCGGGCAGCTCCAAGAACACTTACGGCACCGGGGCGTTTCTGCTGCTCCACACCGGGGCCCGCGCGGTGGCTTCGAAGGCCGGGCTCCTCACCACCATCGCCTGTGGCTCACGTGGCGAGATCGCCTACGCGCTCGAGGGGAGCGTGTTCATCGCCGGCGCTGCGATCCAGTGGCTGCGCGACGGGCTCGGGCTCTTGCGCCAGGCGGATGAGAGCGAGGCGCTGGCGCGCAGCGTTCCGGATTCGGGCGGCGTGGTGTTCGTGCCGGCATTCGTCGGCCTGGGCGCTCCCCATTGGCGCGCCGACGTGCGCGGCGCCATCATCGGCCTTACCCGCGGCACCACGCGCGCTCATCTAGTGCGTGCCGCCCTCGAGTCACTGGCGTTTCAATCCTGCGAGCTGGTCGAGGCGATGGAGCGCGACGCGCGCGTGCGCGTGAAGCGGCTGCGCGTGGATGGCGGCGCATCGGCCAACGATCTCTTGATGCAGATCCAGGCCGATCTGCTCGGCGTGCCGGTCGAGCGCCCGCGCGTGATCGAGACCACCGCGCTCGGCGCGGGGCTGCTCGCTGGCCTGGCCGTCGGGTTCTGGAAGAGCGCTCGCGAAGTGGACCACGCGCGCGAGATCGAGCGGGTGTTCAGGCCTCAGCACGGCGCCGTCTGGCGGCGCGCCGAGATGGAGCGGTGGAACAGGGCGGTGTCCGCCCTGCTCGCGCCGTAGCCTCGCCCCCGACCGCTACCTCGCCCCCGCCAGCCGTACCAGCGGCTGGCTCGTTCCGCCCGCCGCGCTGAACGCGCGCACGCGGTAGTAGCCCGCCGGCGCCACGTCGCCCGCGTCGCTCCGCCCGTCCCAGGTCCAGAGCCGCGGGCCCGGCGAGGCCGCGGCGAGAGTAGCGCGCCGGATGAGGCGTCCGCTCACGTCAACGACCTGAATCGTGATCGCCGACGCGTCGTGCGACTGGAGCGACAGCGCGACCGGGCCACGCGACGGATTGGGATAGGGCGGAGCGAGCTCGATCGGAAGCGCGACCGCCGGGCCCGGGAGCGGGACACCGGTGCTGCCAGCGACGAACGTGAACTCGTCGAGCCCAAAGTCCGCGGCGATCGGATCGGGCGACTGTACGAAGGGCGAGACGTCGTGCCGGATCAAGACCCTGTCGACCGCGGTGATCGCGCTGCTGAAGGTGCCCACACCGATGATGCGCGTGAAGTTGGCCGTGTCCGAGAGATCGACCGTGAAGGTCGACCAGTCCGACGTTGGGACGAACCCGGTGTTGCACTGGTAGAAGGTCGACTGGCTGCCGAGCGTGAAGTGGATCTCGAGCGGATCGGGGTTGCCCACGTCCTTGAGCGAGAACTGGACCTTTCCGATCCCCGCCGCCCGCCAATCGCCGGTGTAGTTGGGACCGCTCGACTTGGCCCCGAGATTGAACGGCGTGGCGTTCGAGATGATCAGAAAACCGTCGCCTGCGCCGAGTGCTCCGCCGGTGCCGGGGTTCGAATAGCTCGAGCCGCCTCCCCAGCCGGCGAAGGCGCTGCTGCTCCAGTGCTCGACGAACCCGGCCGTGGCGTCTGCGCGCGCGACGCGCGCGGAACAGGCGGTCAGGGCAAGCAACCCGGCGAGCACCGCCCCGCGGGGAACGGCCCGAAACCGCAATCCAACTCGGCGATCCGTATGGGACATGGTCCTACTCCGCGATGAAGGAACTTGATGACCCCGCCGAGGGCCTCGGGCAGGGCACCGTCCGGGTGCAGGACACCCGATAGGTCTTGCTCCGAAGATTGCGGTTGGCTGGCACAAGCCCAAGTCGTACCTTGGTTTCCGGCGGTCCTCGGCAAGAATCACGCTAGGATCCCGCGCCACAACCAGTAGCCACCCGCCAGCTGCAATCTTCGGAGCACGACCCTCAGGATGCGCCGGAGGGGCGTCATTTGCCACGATTCTTCGAGCGAGTTTGACAGGACGCGACTCACCGGCAGGCCGGCTATATCTGGAACGCGTACGAAATCTTGGCGAAGGCCTGCCGGGCCGAGATCGTGTACTGGCCGGTGAGGTCGGCAAACGTCCGGTCGTCGCCGTAGCCCAGGAACAGCACGCTCTGCCAGTTCAGTTTGTAGGCGAACAGGGCCGAGCCGCTGAGGTCGGCGTCCTTGGGCTCGATCTCGAACGTGTAAAGCGAGGTGTCGCGCGTGGTCTTGACGAACTGCCCGATCAGGCGGACGTACGAACGCGAGCTGAACGACCAGGTGAGGCGCAGGCGGCCGACGTCGGCGAGGAACAGCCGGCCCGAATGGCCATCCGGCGTAGTCTCGTTGATCCAGCGCGTGCTCCCATCGCCACGCAGCTCCAAATGGTCGGAAGGGCGAAGCGTGACGCTGCCGATCAGCGTCGCGCCGGTGCCCCGCCGGGCGTTGTCGAAGTCGATCTCCTGACCGAAGTAACTGTCCAGCGAAATGAAGTTGATGAAGCGGCCGAGGCTCGCCTCGACGTAGAAGCGCGGCCGGAACCGTGACAGCAACGTATCACTCACCAGGATGTCGTCGTGGTTCAGCTCGAGCCGGAAGAACGTGCTGAGCTTCCCGTCGCCGCCGGTGCCGAGGGCGATGTGCCGAGCGAGCGTGTTTCCCGAGGGGTCGAGATCGAGATAGTCGGTGGTGAAGAAGCGCTGGCGTGAAATGAAGAAGTTCCCAGGGCGGATGGTATAGCCGCCGTCGAGGAACGCCTCGCGAAATCCGACCTGCGGTATGAAGCCGTTGTTGGCGCGAAAGTCGGGTCCGAGATCCTGACCCTGCAGGAACCAGTCGAAGTGCGGCGTGTTGTGCGACCAGTTGAGCAGTGCGGCGTGGTCGTCGAGCGTGCGCCCGTCCCACTCCCCGGCGAGGTCCGGACGCGCCGGGGTCTGCGTCTGGCTCCACAGTGCCTGCCCGGTGAAGGCGTCAGTCGGCCGCGGTCGCCATTGAAGGTCGGGGCCGCCCACGTAGTTGTGTCCACCGCCATCGACCTGTTGCGCGGTCCCGAGCACGCTCACGAACGACTGGCCCATGTCGTGCCGGATCCGGACGATGCCGACATCGGAGGCGAAGTCCTGCGGCGCGAAATTCGATCCCTGGGGGCCCGGAATGATCACGCTGCCGCCACCGCGGTCGTGCGTGGCGAGCACGGTGTAGGCCGAGGTTCCGAAACGGCCGGTGGCGCGTACGCCCCAGTCGGGGGCCGTGACGGTGCGCGTGTAGACTGCCTGAAACGGCGTGCTGAAGAGGTCGATGCCCTCGAGGAAGAACGGGCGCTTCTCGGGGTAGAAAACCGCGAAGCGCTCGTTGGCGGTGATCTGCGCGGCGTCGGATTCGACCTGTGAGAAGTCGGGGCGCCAGGCGCCGTCGATGGCTTGATCGCCGGCCGGATTCCACTTCACATCCACGCCGCCGTCGCCCTTGACCGGATGGTCCTCGAGAGGCGAGCCGGCGTCGCCGGTCAGTTCGTCCTTCTTCTCGGCGGTCGCGAACGGTGCCACCACCAGGTGCGAGTCGTGCGGCAGATCGGCGAGACCAGTCAGCTTGCTCGAATTGCAGATGAAGCACGAGACGTCGCGCGGCAAGCGCGCCGAGAAGAACTGATAGTGACGATCGCGCGGGTAGTTGCGGTAGAGCAGGATGCCCCAGGTCGGCAGCGAGTCGCTCGCGTAGCGCAGCGACGAGAACGGAATCCGGATCTCGAGATTCCAGCCGGTCGGCGTGATCTTCCCCACCGCGTCCCAGTAGAAATCGGGCGAGCTGTCCTCGCCAGTGACGTCGCTGGTGACGGCGTCGTACTGAACTCCATGAGGATTGGCGAGGAACATCCGCGCCGTCTTGCTGTCGTTGCGGCTGTCGATAATGACGCCGCCATAGTCCATGGAGCCCTGGATGGCGTCGTGATCGCCGATTGGGGCGCGAATCCGCTTCGGATTCGGGTCTTCGAAGTGGAAGCCGGCGTACAGATAGTGATCGTCGTAGGCGAGGAACCCGAGGTTGCGAACCTGGGGCTCCACGTTGTCGCCGACCCGGGTCTCGAACCAGGTGGTGACCGAGTCCGCCCCCTTCCAGCCCGGATCCGACAGGTCCCCGTCGAGCGTGATCGGACCGCTCACTCGGCGAATCGTGAGCGGCGGACCGGGTTTGGGGCTTGCCGCCTGGGCGGCCGCGGGAATCCACAGCAATGCGAGAACGGCCAGGCGCCGGGTCATGAGTGCTGGAAATCTAGCCGGACCGGACAATCGCTCAAGGGCCGAGCGCCGAGCGTCGCTTTCGCGCCGGTGAGTGCGGGGCTCGCCCGGTGAGTGCGGGGATTCGAGCTCCGCGCGTTTCCCGTTGCTGCGTCGCGGTCCATCTGAGAGGGTCGCGGGGTTCTCGTCCCGCACAATTCCGGAGGCTTCGATGAATCGACTTCGCCTGTTGTTGCTCGCGTTGCTGTTCGTGCCGGCGCCGACCTCGAGCGCCCCTGCCGACTCGGATCCCTACCTGTGGCTGGAATCGGTGGAGGGCAAGAAGGCGCTCGACTGGGTCGGACAGCAGAACAAGATCAGCACCCATGAGCTGGCCGAGACGCCGGCCTTCACCGCCATGAGCGATCGGTTTCGCAAGATCCTCGACTCGAACGAGAAGATTCCCTACGTCACCCGGTACGGCGATCGGTACTACAACTTCTGGCGCGACGCCCAGCACGAGAAGGGAATCTGGCGGCGCACGACGCTGGCCGAGTACCGCAAGCCGAACCCCGCCTGGGAGACCGTGCTCGATCTCGACGCCGTCGCGAAACAGGAAAAAGAGAACTGGATCTGGAATCAGGTCCAGGTGCTGCCTCCCGACTACACGCGCTGCCTCATCCGGCTCTCGCGCGGCGGCGGCGACGCCACCGTGATTCGCGAATTCGACCTCGGCACGAAGAAGTTCGTGGCCGGGGGTTTCACGGTGCCGGAGTCGAAGAGCGACGTTAACTGGATGGACAAGGACCACCTGTTCCTGGAGCCGGCGATCGATTCCACCACCATGACCACTTCCGGCTATTCGCGTCTGGTGAAGATCTGGACGCGCGGTACGCCGATGAGCGCCGCCCGGACGATCTACGAGACGATTCCGTCCGACGTCACGGCGGGCGGGTACCGCGATCACACTCCCGGATTCGAGCGCGATTTCGTCCAGCGCGTGATTACGTTCTACGCGAACGAATTTTTTCTGGTCCGCGACGGCAAGTTGGTAAAGATCGATAAGCCGATCGACGCCGATGCGGGCGTGTGGCACGAATGGCTGCTGATGCAGCTGCGCACCGACTGGAAGGTCGGCGGCCAGACCTACCCCGCGGGATCACTCGTCTCGGCCAGGCTCGAGGACTTCCTCAAGGGCCAGCGGCAGATCAGCGTGGTGTTCAAGCCGACCGACCGCACCTCGCTCGTCAGCTTCGAGACCACGAAGAGCGCGCTCCTCTTGAATACGCTCGACAACGTGAAGAGCCGCGTGGTGGTGGCGCGGCCCGCATCGGGCGCCTGGACCCTGACCCCGGTGCCGGGTCTGCCCGAACTGGGCCAAATCGAAGCGAGCGCCGTGGACAGCTACACTAGCGACGACTTCTGGCTGCGGATGACCGACTTCCTCACGCCCGCGAGCCTGAGCCTGGGCCAGGTCGGCGGCGGTACGCCCGAGCGCCTGAAGCAGTCGCCCGCGTTCTTCGACGCCAGCCACTCGGTGGTTTCGCAACATGAGGCGATCTCGAAGGACGGAACGAAGGTTCCCTATTTCGAAGTCGACCCCAAGGATCTCAAGCTCGACGGCCGCAATCCCACGTTCGAGACCGGCTATGGCGGCTTCGAGATCCCGATCCTTCCGTACTACAGCGGCGTCGAGGGAGCCGGCTGGATCGAGAAGGGCGGCGTGCTGGTGGTCGCCAACATCCGCGGCGGAGGCGAATTCGGACCCAGGTGGCACCAGGCCGCTATGAAGGCGAATCGGCCGCGGGCTTACGAGGACTTCATCGCGGTCGCCGAGGATCTGGTCAGACGCAAGGTCACGAGCCCTCCGCATCTCGGCTGCATGGGCGGCTCGAACGGCGGGCTGCTGGTGGGCAACATGCTCACCCGCCGGCCCGATCTGTATGGCGCGATCGTGTGCGAGTCGCCGCTGCTGGACATGCATCGCTATCACAAGCTGCTGGCCGGCGCCTCGTGGATGAGCGAGTACGGCGATCCCGACAAGCCCGACGAGTGGGCGTATATCAAGGGGTTCTCGCCGTACGAGAACGTGAAGAAAGACGTGAAGTACCCGCGCACGCTCTTCACCAGCTCGACGCGCGACGATCGCGTGCATCCCGGACACGCGCGCAAGATGGTGGCCAAGATGGAGGCTCAGGGTCACGACGTCCTCTACTACGAGGACGTGGAAGGCGGCCACGGCGGCTCGGCCACCAACAAGGAACGCGCGTTCATGGACGCGCTGTCCTACACCTTCCTCTGGAAGCAGCTGGGGAGCGCGAAGGCGGGCACGAGTGGGGTGGCCTCCAGCGCGACGCAGCACTGAAGCCGCGGGGGAGCCGCCCGCGGAGCGGCTCCCCCCTTCAACTCACCAGATCTTCACGCGCACCGAGTCGGCCCGCCACATCTTGTCGCCAGGCTTGACCCCGTAAGCCTCGTAGAACGACACCTGGTTCGAGACCGGGCCGATCACGCGCAGGAAGCTCGGCGAGTGCACGTCGGTCTTGACCCGCACCGCGAGGTTCTCGGGCCGCAGCTGCGTCATCCAGCTCAGCGCCCAGCCAATGTAGTAGCGCTGCGCGGGCGTCAGGCCGCCGATCGGCTTATTCTCCTTGTACTGCTGGGTCTTCTTGAACGCTTCCCAGCCCAGCACGATGCCGCCGAGGTCGGCGATGTTCTCGCCCTGCGTCGCACTGCCGTTCACGTGAAGGTTGCCGGTCGCGATGTAGTCGTTGAACTGGCGCACGATCAGCGCGGCGCGGCGGTTGAACTCCTTCTCGTCGGTAGGCGTCCACCACTCGTGCAGGTTGCCCTTCTCGTCGAACTGCCGGCCCTGGTCGTCGAAGCCGTGCGTGATCTCGTGCCCGATCGTGCTGCCACCGGCGTACGAGTAGACGATCGCGTCATCCACCAGCGAGTCGGCAATCCCGGGCAGGATGAAGGCCGCGGCCGGCAGAACGATTTCGTTGTTCGACGGGTTGTAGTAGGCGTTGTAGGTCTGCGGCGTCATGTCCCACTCGGTGCGATCGACCGGCTTGTAGAGCTTCTTGATCTCGTAGTCGCTCAGCCAGGCGTTGCCGCGCACGCAGTTCCCAAGGAACGAGGCGCGATCCACGTCGTAGCTCGAGTAGTCGCGCCACTTGTCGGGGTATCCCACCTTCTTGGTGACGGCCGCAAGCTTCTTGAGCGCACGCTGCTTGGTGGGCTCGCTCATCCAGTCGACGTTCTTGATGCGCTCGCGGAACGCCGCGAAGATGTCGTCGGTGAGCTTCTCGTAGCGCTGCTTGGTGGCCGGTGAGAAGTACTTCTGCACGTAGAGCTGGCCGAGCGCGTAGCCGAGATGATTCTCCTCCTCGTCGAGCATGCGCTTCCACCGCGGCCGCTGCTCGGGCGTTCCGTTGAGGATGGTGCCGAAGAAGTGGAAGTTCTCCTGGTCGAACTTGCCTCCGGCCTCCGCCGCGTAAGCGGTCACCAGCTGCCAGCGCAGGTAGGTCTTCCACTCGGGAAGCGCATGGCCGTGCAGGGACTTCTCGACCTGCTGATAGAACTCGGGCTGCCCCACGATCACGGTGTCGATTCCCGGCATGTTCCCTTTGGCCAGGAAGTCCTTCCACCGAATGGAGGGCGTGAGCCGGGACATCGAGTCGGTCCTCATCGAGTGATAGTTGGCACGCGGGTCACGGAGGTCCTCGAGTTTGCGCGAAGCTCCGGCCAGCTCGGTTTCGATCTTCATGACGGTTTCCGAATTGGCCTTGGCTTTGGCGGCGTCATCGCCGAGCAGGCCGAACATCGCTGCCACGTGCTTGACGTACTCGGAGCGCAGCATTTTCGAGCGATCGTCGGTGTCGAAGTAATAGTCGCGATTCGGAAGCCCGAGTCCACCCTGGTAGAGATGCAGCGCCACCTTCTCGCTGTTCATCTCGTCCTGGAAGATCGCGAGCTGGCACAGCGCGCCCACGCCGATGTATTGAAGATGGGCGATGTCGTCGAGCAGGCCCGGCACGTCTCTCACCGCCTCGATGCGCGCGAATTCATCGGCCAGCGGCTGAATGCCCTGCTTGAGGATGGTGTTGGTGTCCATCGCGGCGTACCAGAAATCGCCGATCTTCTGGGCGTTGGTGCCCGTCGCCGCGCCTGAGCGGCCGGCGTCTTCGCTGATCGAGACCAGCCGCGAGTAGGTCTCTTCCTGCACCACGTGCCCGATACCCCACGAGCGTTCGTTCGCCGGAATCGGATGCTCGCGCAACCACTTGCCCACCGCGTACTGGAAGAAGTCGTCCCCCGGCTTCACCGACTTGTCGATGAAGTTGTCGAGGTAGTGGCTCACGTCGCCGGTACTCGAGGTCGAACTCGGCAGCGAGGCGGCGGTGAGCAGGATCAGAGCGGCGAGCGGCAGGTGAAAGCGCTTCATGGTGGACGATCTCCTGAGGCCCCGGGGTCAGGCGGCGAACCGGCACAGGATCGGTTCGCGCGGCGAAAAAAGCCAGTGCGGAATTGGCGGGCCGTGACCAGCGCGGCCCGCGCCCCGCCCGGCGCGGGCTAGCGCTTGAGCAGCCCCAGCACCAGCTCGATCCCGATCAGCAGCACGATGATGATCTCGAGGATCTCGGCGCGTCGCGCCTGGGACTCCGCGTTCAACATCGAGTAGGCATCCCGGATGATCGCCAGCTTGCCGTCGATGCCGGACCTCCAGGTGCGTCCGCGGAAGATCTCGAGCGCTGCCGCGTAAATCCGGGCCAGGAACACGTCGTCGGTCACCTTCAGCGAATTCTCGACGCGCTCGACCAGCTCGGTGGCGTCGGCGACCCGGGTCTGGAGCGACGAGAGCAGCCGGCTGTAGCGCCGTCCCATGAAATGAAAGCCGTGTCGCGCCTCCTCGATGCGGTCGTAGATCCGCGGCAGCTCGCGGTCGAGCGTGGCGTCGTAGAAGCGCAGCTCGAGCAGCTGGGCATTCGCGAATTCGAGCACGTACTGGACGTCGGTGTCTTCGGCCACCGGCTCCACCACCAGCGCGCTGTTCCAGGCCAGCACCGCCAGATCGTCCTCGAAGTACGAGAAGCGCTGCGAGAGCAAATCGCGTCGCCAGGCCGGCGAAAGCGGGCGGGACTCGCCGACCAGCAACCGCGCCACGTCGTCGTCGGCGAGACAGGTGAGCGGCAGCCGGCGACCCTCCTCGTCGGCCAGCCGGTGCACCCGGAACACGACGTAGTCCTCCGACACCGGAGCCTCGCCGGGATTGCGCACCGCGGGGCCGATGCGGCTCATCAGGCGGTCGCGAGCCGCGCCGAACGAGTCGCGCCACGCTGGCGTCGAGGCCACCGCGAGCCCGAAGTGCACGTATTCGTCCCAGCGCAGGTCGGGCGTGGCCGCCACTCGCGCGCGGATCGACACCACCCCGAAGTCGAAGACCCGGGCCGAGAACTCGACCTCGCGCGCCTCGCCTTCGATCGTCACCTTCTCGACGCCGAGTCGCGCCGTGACTGGCGGATTCAGGATCTGGATCGCCTGCGCCTGGCCTCGGACCGGCCGCGCGCGCTCGGGGGCGCTGCCGCCCAGCAGATCGAATGCGCGATCGAGGTCGATTTCGTAGCCCACGTCGTACAAGCGGTAGACGATGGCCTCACCCTGGACGAGCGGCGGCGGCAAGGCCGGATCGTGGGCGGCTTCGGTGGCGCGCACGAGCGTCATGAGCCGACTACGGAATGCGCTTGTAGTGGATCAGCAGCACCTTCGTGCCCGGGGGCGAGACGAAGTCCTTCGGACGATCTCCGGTGCCGAGCTGATAGCAGACCGTGAGGAAGTCGCCCTCGACCAGATAGATCGCTGGAATCGTCTTCCCGGCGTTCGGACCTTCCTTCCCGTGGATGTCCATCTGCGCCGGAAGCGGGCCACGGATGATCTCGATCGTGCCCTTGTCGCCACCGAATTCGTAGCTGTTCTTCGTCAGCTGCAGGGTCGCTCCCTCGAACTGCGAGACCGGGAAGTCCGCGCCCCCGAGCTGCGCGGAAACCGGCGACCAATGCCCGGGGAGCGAATAGCTCTTGCAGCCCGGCACGACGAGGGCAATCAGCAGGAGCAGCCGCAGGCGCGCGCTCACGGGGTCTCCCCTCCCGAGGCGATGCGATCGAACTTCTCGCGCCAGGGCCGCGACAGCTCCTTGCACTTCGCGAGCTTCTTCACCATCGCCGGATCCTTCCGCTGGCCGTACGCCAGCTGGAACACGACCTCGATCGTGAAATCGGGATTCGGCCGCTGGATGCGCTTGATCGGCTGGCGCACCGCGATCATGCCGCCCTTGAGCACGCGAAGATACCAGCCGCCCCAGCCGGTCTTCACCACCCGGTCCATGAGATCCTGCCGGTCCCAGCGCCGAGCGATGTTCAGGCAGGGTCCGCGCGGCTGCGAGACCTGAAGCCGCGGCTCGCCGGCCGCCCACACGTCGCCGACGCACACGTTGCTCTCGTTCATGCCCTCGACGGTGAGGTTCTCGCCGAAACCGCCCGGGCCCATCTCGGCGATCGAGAGGTCGTCGCGCCAGAACTCGTAGTGCTCGTCGGCGTAGGCGAGCAGCGCCATTTCGGGGCCGCCGTGAACCCGACGGTCGTACTGCTGGTCGCCTTCCAGACCCTCGGGACCGACCCGGACCGGGCCGTTGACGGGAGACTTCACATAGGCGCTGGTCCACGTGGTGCCGGAGGTCTTGTCCCACTTGGGACGCGGATAGCGCGCGGCGAGCCCGACGCGAACCGAGACGATGCGCCCGGAATCTTCCTTCACGGCCGGCGCTCTCTCACACCACCAGCACGAGATCGAACCAGCCGATCATGTCCCTGATCACCTGCTCGCGGCCGAGGTCGTTGAAGATCTCGTGGTAGGCGTCACGGTAGGTGATGTAGCGCGCCTTCTCGTGCGGCGCGTGGCCGCAGAACTCGAGCGTACCCTTGGGGTCGGTGACGCGATCGGCGGCGCCATGCAGCAGCAGCGCCGGCACCGAGAGCCGCCGCGCATCGCGCAGCACCCGCTGGCGAGCCTCCTCGAACGCGAAGTAGAGCCGCGGCGAGATCTTGTCGTGCACCAGCGGATCGTCGCGACGCGCGCGCATCGCCTCCTGATCGCGCGAGAGCGCGGCAATCTCGATGCCGTCGGGAAACCCGTTCGTGGGTGCAGTGACACGTGCCACGTTGGCGAGCGCCAGCTTCCACCACGGCGGCATGGCGGCGCTGAGCGCCGGCCCCGAGGCGACGACGCCGGCGAGGTTACGCGGATGCGCCAGCGCATAGTCGAGCGCCATGAGGCCGCCCATGCTGTGGCCGACCAGCAGATGCGGGAGATCCGAGGGCTGGCCCGGAAGCCCGCGCGAGGCGCTGAACATGGCGGGAATCGCCTGCTCGCGCACTTCGATCCATGACTTCATGTCGCCCCGCGGCCCGGGCGACTCGCCATGTCCGGGCAGATCGAGGCTCACCACGGTGAACCGCGCCCTCACCAGCTCGGCGGCCAGCGCCGCGTAGCGGCCACTGTGTTCGCCGAGGCCGTGGATGACGGCCACCAGCGCGCGCGGACGATCGGCGCACCAGGCGCGGCCGGGGAGCAAGGTCCCGCGATCGATGCGCACTTCAATGCGATTGGCGGCAACGGACCCGACGCTGGGATTCATGGCGGCGCATCTTGAAGGAAACCGTGCCGCCGTGGCAACAATTCGGTAGACTGCCGGGTCTTGCCGCCACCCTCCCGTCGAGGAAACCATGTCACCCGAGAGTCCCAAAGAACCGCCGCGCCCGGGGCGCTTGATCGTGCCCGGCGACGAGCCCGAGGAGCCCACGCCCTCGGGAGGATCGCGGCTGGTGCTGCCGAGCGAGGCGGAAGACGAGGCGCAGGAATCCCGCGGCCAGCCGTCGCGGATCGTGCTGCCGCCGGGCGTGGCGCGAGAAACTCCCGAAGACCTGCCCGAGTACCCGAAGGTGCGACCGCTGGTCATCGTGCCGGTGCGAGAGGGCGGGCGCGAGCTGCTGCTGGTGACCGATCCGCTCGGCGTGATGCGCAGCCAGCCGGTGCTCGGCATGGAGGCGCTGCCGCTCCTCCAGCTCATGGATGGCACGGTGTCGGTCCAGGATCTCTCCACCGCGCTGATGCGCGAGAGCAAGGACCTTCGCATCGCCAACATGGTGAAGGACTTCGTGGCACAGCTCGATCAGCTGTTGATGCTCGACTCGCCGCGCTTCGCCGAGGCGTACCGCGAGCTGCGGCACGAGTATCACGAGCTGGAGATCCGGCCGGCGGCGCTGGCCGGCCGCGCCTATCCGGAAGACCCGGCGGAGCTGCGCAAGTTCCTCGACGAACGGTTCGCCGCCGCCGACCAGCAACGGACCGAGGCCGGGGTACCGGCGCCGGCGTCGAACGCGCGCCCACGGGCCGTGCTCGCCCCGCATCTCGACCCGCGCCGCTCGGGGGCGACGATCGCGCGCGCGATCGAGGAGGTCGGCCTCGACGGAGGACCGCTGCGCATCGTGGTGCTCGGCACCGGGCACCAGCTGTTCGAGGACCCCTTCGCGCTCACGCGCAAGCACTTCGAAACGCCGCTCGGCAAGATTCCAACCGACACCGCGTTCGTGGACGCGGTGGCATCGAGGCTCGGCGAATCAGCCTACCGCTCCGAGCTCGCGCACCGCGACGAACACTCGATCGAATTCGTGGCGCTGTTCCTCAAGCACCGTTTCGGCGATCGGCCGCTGACCCTGGTGCCGATCCTGTGCGGCGGCTTCCACGCGCTGATCGACGAGGGCAAGACGCCGCGCGAGGATCCCGAGTTCGAGCAGCTGATCGCGGCGGTCCGCGAGGCCGAGCGCGCCTCCGCCGGCACCACGATGTATCTCGCCGGCGTCGACTTTTCGCACGTGGGGCCGCGCTTCGGTGACCCCAAGGTGGATGAGCGCGTTCATCCCGAGCTCGAGAAGGTGGATCGCGTTGCGATCGATGCGGCCGGGCGCGGTGACGCCGACGGGTGGTATGCGGCGATCGCCGGCCATGCCGACTCGACTCGGATCTGCGGGCTGGCACCGGTATACGCGCTGCTGCGTTGCGCCGAGCCAGGCGCCGGGCGGCTGCTCCACTACGAGCAGTCGCACGAGGCGGACACGTCGCTGGTCAGCGTGGCGGCGATGGTGTGGCCCTAGGCTCCGTCCAGGAACGGCGCAACTACTTCTTCGCGGCCACCTTGGTGCCGAGGGTCTCGGCGCGCACGCGCAGCTGAAGCACCAGGCCTTCCAGGTGCTCGCGGATCTCGCGCGTGGTCTCGCCCACCGGCCACCAGCGGTCTTCTTCGTGCAGCAGCACGCCGAGTCGGATGCGGAACGCAGCCTTCTCGAAGCTCTCGCCCAGCTCGAGCGGCAGGGCGTCGTGTGCGACCGGGTCGGGCGACATGCCGATCTCGCCGGTCACCCAGTCGAGATGGCGTCGCAATCCGATCGAAACGTGCTTGCCGTCCGCGCGCTGCCAGCGCACCCACACCAGTCCCGGCGCCCGGCCCCACTCGGCCGCCTCGGTGCGGGCCTCGGGCACATGTCGCAGGATCGCTTCGCGAGCCATTTCGGGAAATCGCATGGTGTGGTTGCACCTCCGTGTGGCGGTGACTAACCTTCGCGCGTGCCAGCCTTGCCGTTCGAGACCGAGCCGACATCATCATCCTACGCCGACCTCGCACACCACAAGGGCGCGACGTCGGGACGCTTGAAGAGCGCGCGGGCTCTTCTCTGTCTTCGGCAGGTTGGGCCCGGAGATGAAGTCGTCTTCTCCCATTTCGGCGTCGATCCGGCGGGAGCGCCATGACCGCGACCGCCCGCAAGCGCATCGAGCAGCTCTCCCGCGAAATCGCCGAGCACGACCGCCGCTACTTCGTCGAAGACAGGCCCAGCATTTCGGATGCGGTCTACGACAAGTTGATGCGCGAGCTGAAGGCGCTCGAAGAAGAGTACCCGCAGTACCGCCTCCCGGACTCCCCCACTCAGCGCGTCGGTGGCGGACTTCGCAAAGGCTTCCAGAAGGTGTCGCACGTGAAGCCGATGCTGTCGCTCGATTCGCTGATGAGCGAAGACGAGGTGCTGGAGTTCGACACACGGGTGCGCAAGGCGATGGGCGGCGACGATGAGCTGCCGGCCAGCGCGGTCACCTACGTGGCCGAACCCAAGTTCGACGGACTCTCCATCGAGCTGATTTACCAGGACGGGGTGCTGGTTCGCGCCTCGACGCGCGGCGACGGCGAGGTAGGCGAAGACGTCACCGAGAACGTGCGCACGATTCGCGCGGTGCCGCTGCGGCTGGGCGACGACGGGCCGAAAGGCGGCCACCGCGGCCGGGTGGCGATCCGTGGGGAAGCCATCATGCCGCTGCCCGCCTTCGCGGCGCTCAACCAGCGCCTGATCCAGGCCAATGACGAGCCCTTCGCGGCCGCGCGTAGCGCCGCGGCCGGCACGGTGCGCCAGCTCGATCCCTCGCTCACCGCTTCGCGCAAGCTCGACTTCTATGCCTACGAGGTGATCGAGGCTGAGCACGTGGAGCTCGAGAGCCAGCAGGACATGATCGCCGCGCTGCGTGGCTGGGGCTTCCACATCGAGCGCGAGATCAAGGTGTGCAAGGGGATTCGCGACGCCCTGGCGTTCCACGATCGCATGGGCGAAAGGCGCGACGGGCTCGACTACGAGATCGATGGCGTGGTGATCAAGGTGGACCGGCGCGACTGGCAGGAGGCGCTGGGCATGCGCTCGCGCAGCCCGCGCTGGGCGGTGGCGTTCAAGTTCCCGCCGCGCGTCGAGATCACGAAGATCCTCGACATCATCGTTCAGGTCGGCCGCACCGGAAAGTTGACGCCGGTGGCGCAGCTCCAGCCGGTCGACGTCTCGGGGGTCACCGTGAGCCGCGCCACGTTGCACAATCAGGACGAGCTGGACCGCAAGGACATCCGGATCGGCGACACCGTGCGCATCCGGCGCGCCGGCGACGTGATTCCCGAGGTGGTCGAGGTCATCAAGGAGAAGCGCCCGCGCGGCACCTCGCCGTTCCAGCTCCCCGGCAGGTGCCCGGTCTGCGGCGGCAAGGTCGAGCGCGAGGGTGCCTACCACGTCTGCACCAACGGCCTGTCGTGTCTCGCGCAGCTCGAGGGCCACATCATCCATTTCACCTCGCGCGGGGCCATGGACATTACCGGGCTCGGCGCCAAGACCGTGCAGCAGATGATCGCGCGTGGGCTGGTGAAGGACCTCGCCGACCTCTATGCGCTGACGCCGATCGATCTGGCCTCGCTCGAGGGTTTCGCCGAGAAATCGATCGAGAACCTGATGGCGGCGATCGAGGCCAGCAAGCGCCCGCGCCTCGATCGCTTCCTCTACGCACTCGGGATCGAGCACGTCGGCGACACCGTGGCGCGGCTGCTTGCCGATCACTACGGCTCGGTCGATCCGCTGCTCGAGGCCAGCGAAGACGAGCTGCAGGAGATCAAGGGCATCGGCCCCGAAGTCGCGACCTCGGTGCACGACTTCTTTTCCAGCGCGCGCAATCGCAAGGTGCTCGAGCGGCTGAAGAAGGCCGGAGTGAAACCGGTGCACGAGGTGAAACCGAAGGGGCCGCAGCCGCTGGCCGGCGAGACCGTGGTCTTCACCGGCGGGCTCGAGGCTCTGTCGCGCCCCGAGGCGCAGAAACGGGCCGAAGCGGCGGGCGCGCGGGTCGCCAGCAGCGTCTCCAAGAAAGTGACGCTGGTGGTGGCCGGGCCGGGCGCTGGTTCCAAGCTCGACGAAGCCTCGAAGCTCGGCATCAAGGTGATCGACGAGACCGCGTTTCTGAAGAAGATCGGCGCGCCGTGAGAGCGAGGGCGGGCATCCGCGCGAGGAGGAGATTGTGACCAACGCCGAGATGAGCAAGGTGTTCGAGCGGCTCGCGGTGATGCTCGAAATGGAGGGCGCCAACGTGTTCCGCGTGCGCGCCTATCGCGAAGCGGCGCGCGTGATCGGCGCGAGCGGCGAATCCATGGCGACGCTGGCCGAGACGCCCGGCGCGCTCGAGGAGCTTCCGGGGATCGGCAAGGACCTGGCGCAGAAGATTCGCGATCTCGCCGCCACCGGCTCGACCGAGATCTACCGCGACCTCCAGAAGAAGTACCCGATCAGCCTGGTGGAGCTGACCGAGCTCCACGGGCTCGGCCCCAAGCGCGTCGGAACGCTGCACGAGGTGCTCGGCATCCGTGATCGCGCCGGCCTCGAGAAGGCGGCCAGGGCGGGCAAGCTTCGCGACCTGCCGGGATTCGGCGAGAAGGTCGAGCTCAATGTCTTGAAATCACTCGCCAATGCCAGCCAGTGGGCCGGTCGCCTGATGCTCGCCTCCGCCTGGCCGGTGGCGATGGAGCTCGCCGAGCACCTCCGGCAGGTGAAGGGCGTGAAGCAAGTGGAGGTGGCCGGCTCGTTCCGCCGCCGGAAGGAAACGGTCGGCGATCTCGACGTGCTGGCCTGCGGTGGGAGCGCCGAAGCGGTGATGAAGGCGTTCGTCACGCATCGCTCCGTAACCGAGGTACTCGGACAAGGCGACACCAAGTCGTCGGTACGGCTGAGCAACGGCCTGCAGGTGGATCTGCGCCACGTGCCCGAATCCTCGTTCGGCGCGGCCCTGCTCTATTTCACCGGCAGCAAGGAGCACAACATCGAGCTGCGAAAGATCGCGATCGAGAAGGGCATGAGCCTCAACGAATACGGGCTCACTCGCGGCGAGAAGGTGGTGGCCTCGCACACCGAGGAGGACATCTATCGCGCGCTCGGCGCGGTCTGGATCCCGCCCGAGCTGCGCGAATCCCACGGCGAGATCGAAATGGCACGCTACGGCCAGCTCCCCGAGCTGCTCGAGCTCGAAGACATGCGCGCCGATCTCCACATGCACACCACTCGAACCGATGGCCGCGACTCGATCGCGTCGATGGTCAAGGCCGCGATCGAGCATGGCTACGAATACATGGCGATCACCGAGCACTCGAAGGCGCTGCCGATGACGTTCGGCTTCGACGCGGCACGCGTGCGCAAGTCGGTGAACGAAATCGCGGCGGCGCGGCGCGAGTTCCCGCGGATCCACATCCTGCACGGCCTCGAGGTGGACATCCTGGCCGACGGCGAGCTGGACCTCGACGACGACACGCTGGCACTGCTCGACTGGGTGCTGATCGCGCTTCACTCCCACCTGGAGATGGCGCCCAGGGCGGCGAACGAACGCGTGCTCAAGGCGCTGGCGAATCCGTACGTCAACGCATTCGCGCATCCGACCGGGCGTCTGATCGGCTCGCGTCCGCCGCTCCCCTTTGACGTCGAGCGCGCCTGTGAGGAGGCCGCGCGGCGCGGCATTCTCATGGAGATCAACGCCTCGCCGGAACGGCTCGATCTCAGCGACAACAATGCCCGGCTCGCCAGGTCGAAGGGCTGCGGCTTCGTGATCGATACCGACGCCCATGCCGTGTCGCATCTCGACAACCTGCGCTTCGGCGTGTTCCAGGCGCGCCGCGCGGGACTCACGAAGAAGGACGTGTGGAACACGCGCGACTGGGGCCACTTCTCGGCGATGCTCGAAAAGCAGCGCCACCGCCGGCCGGCGGCGCACGCCAGTCCCCGGGCGGCCGAGGGCGATGGCAATGGCTCCGGACCATCGCCCGAGGTGATCGTGGTCAAGGCCGAGGGGCGGCGGAAGTCGGCCGCGAAGCCCTCGAAGTCGCCCAAGCCGGCTCGAAGCGAAGCGAAGAGCGGGAAGAAGCCGGCCGGGAAGGCGACGGCACGGAAGACCGTCGCGCCCAGGGTGTCTTCGAAGCCCGCGGCGAAGCGCTCGGGATCCTCCAAGCGCCGCGGATGAGCGTCGCTCCCACCGCTCGAGCCCAACGCCCGTTCGGCCCGACGCTCGCGGCGCTGATCGGCTACGCGGCCGGAATGGGCTGGCTCGAAGCGGTGGTGGTGGTCTACATCCGCGCCGTGATCGGGCTCGCGCACGCGCAGGCGATGCCCGACGAAGCCGGCGTCATGGAGCGCTTTCGAAGCTTGCCCTGGCTGATGCCCACCGAGCAGGGCCGCGAGGCCGCGACCCTGGTGATGCTGGCCGCGGTGGGCTGGCTCGCAGCGAGGTCGTGGCGGGGGCGTCTGGGCGCGTTCCTCACTTGCTTCGGCATCTGGGACATCACCTACTACCTCGGGCTCCACGCGCTGATCGGCTGGCCGAGGACGCTCGCCGACCGGGACGTCCTGTTCCTGATTCCGCCGAGTTCGCTCTGGAATCAGCCCGTGTGGGTGCCGGTGCTAGTCTCGTGCGGGATGATCGCAGGCGGCATCACTCTCCAGGCGCGCGCCAGGTGACGGGCGACCACTTTCCTTCCCCGCAGGCGGGCGCCTGCCGCACCGGCGCCTGGAGCGCGGCCGGCGCGTTGCTCGGCGTCGTGCTCTCGGGCCCGCTGGCGCTGCTCGTGGTCCGCGCGATGCACCCGCAACCGGCGTGGCAGGACGCCGAGATCTTCGCGCGCCACTACCATCCGATTCAAAGCCTGCCCTACCTGGGCGGGATCGTGCTGGTCGGCTCGCTGGTGGTGATGATGGCAAGCATCCCCGGGATCGCGGGCCCGGCGCACCGGGCGCTCACTTCCGCGGCCCTCGCCTTCACCGCCGCCTTCGCCGCGCTGATCACGCTCAACTACGCGATCCAGTCCACCTTCATCCCGGCGCTCGTTCAGCCCTTCGACGATCGCAACTCCCAGGTGATCGCGACGCTTTCGATGTCAAATCCCAAGTCTCTCGCCTGGGCGATCGAGATGTGGGGCTGGGGGCTGTTCGGCCTGGCCACTGGGCTTGCGGCGCCGGTGTTCTTCGATACGCCGCTCGAGCGCGCCGTAGCCGCTCTCTTCATCACCAATTGCGCCCTGAGCGTCGCGGGCGCCCTGCTCGCGGCGATCCGGCCCGGCTGGGTGATGACGCCCGGCGGGCTGGTCTCATTCGCCCTCTGGAACCTGCTGCTGGCGGTCGCGCTCGGCCTCGCGCTCACCGCATTCTTGGTGAGAGCGAGAAGGCTGGAGGCGTCCAGGACCGGAGGAGGCTCGGGCTGAGAAGCCCGATGGCAAGCGGGCGAAAGACGAGGCTACTTCGCGGCGAGGAGCGGCTGAGCAACACCGCCAGCGGGATTCTCAGCTCGAGCCGATCTTCTCCGCGATGCTCTTGGCCTGCAGGAAGAGCAGCAGGTAGTCGCGGCCGCCGGCTTTGGAGTCGGTGCCGCTCATGTTGAAACCGCCGAACGGATGGCAGCCGACCATCGCGCCGGTGCACTTGCGGTTGAGATAGAGATTGCCGACGAAGAACTCCTCGCGCGCCTTCTGCAGCTTGGCGGGATTCTTCGTGTACACCGCGCCGGTCAGCCCGTACTCGGTGCCGTTCGCAATCTGCAGCGCGTGGTCGTAGTCGCGGGCGCGAATGATGGCGAGCACCGGACCGAAGATCTCTTCCTGCGCGATCTTCGCGCCGGGCTGCACGTCGTCGAACACGGTGGGCTGGACGAACCAGCCGGTCGTTCCGGCGCGCGCGCCGCCGGTCAACAGCTTGCCTTCGCGCTTTCCGGCCTCGATGTAGCCGAGGATGCCGTTCATGGCGCGCTCGCTCGACACGGGGCCGAGCGTCACGCCCGGCGAAGTGCCGGGATCGCCGAGCTTCACCAGCTTCTCGATTTGCGCGAGCAGCTTCGGCACGAACGCGTCGTGCACCGAATCGAGCACGATCGCGCGCGAGCAGGCCGAGCACTTCTGCCCCTGGAAACCGAAGGCGCTCTGCGTCACGCCGAGCGCCGCGGAGTCGAGATCGGCCTCGTCGTCGACGATGATCGCATCCTTGCCGCCCATCTCGGCCACCACGCGCTTGAGCCAGATCTGCCCGGGCTGGACGTCGGCGGCGAGCTTGTTGATGCCCACCCCCACCTCGCGCGAGCCGGTGAACGAGACGAACCGTGTTCTTGGGTGCCGCACCAGCGCGTCACCCACCACGCCGCCGCTGCCGGTGACGAAGTTGATCACCCCTGGCGGCAGACCGATCTCTTCCATCAATGCGAAAAACTGCCAGGCGATCCCGGGCGTCTCGCTGGCCGGCTTCAAGACCACGGTGTTGCCGGCCACGATCGCGGCGGTGGTCATGCCGACGGTGATGGCGAGCGGGAAGTTCCAGGGCGGGATGACGGCCCCGACCCCGATCGGCACGTACACCATGACGTCCCTCTCGCCGGGCAATTGCGTGACCGGCTGCGGGCCGTCGTAGCGCAGCATCTCGCGCGCGTAGAACTCCATGAAGTCGATGGCTTCGGCGGTGTCGGCGTCGGCCTCGTTCCAGCTCTTGCCGATCTCGAGCACCATCCACGCCGAAAAGAAATTGCGACGCTCGCGCATCCGGCGCGCGGCCTCGATCAGATACGCCGCGCGCTCGGCCGGCCGGACGTGGCTCCACGAGCGAAACGCGGCCAGCGCCTTCTCGACCGCCTGGTTCGCCTGCTCGACGGCCGCCGACTGGAACTTGCCCAGCACTTCGGTCGGCCTCGCCGGATTGGTCGAGTCGAAGGTCTTCGCCCCCTTCACGCGCTCGCCGCCGATCACCAGCGGATACTCGGTGCCGTAGCTCGCGCGCACCTCGGCCAGCGTCTTCTCGAATGCGGACTTGTGCTCGGGCCGGGTGAAATCGAGGTAGGTAGTCGGGGCGTACTCCGGCAGCGCCGCGGCGCTGACCGGGGCGATGTTCGACGTCGCAGTCGGGTTCACGATGATCTCCGGCGCTGGATCAGCGCATCAACAGCATCTTCTTGGTCGCCGAGAACTCCCCGGCGCGGAATCGATAGAAGTAGACGCCCGTGGAAAGCGCGGTGCCGTGGGCAGCATGCCACGGATCGAACTCGACCGCGTAGTTGCCCGCCGACTGCGATCCGCGCACCAGCGTGGCCACGCGCTCGCCCTGCAGATTGAACAGCTCGAGCGACACGTCCGAATCCCGAGGCAGCCCGTACCTAATGACGGTCGTGGTGCGGAAAGGATTCGGCTGATTCTGCATCAGGGCGAATTGGGTGGGAGTCGGCCCGCCCACGCTGCTCTGAGTCCCGGCCACTCCCACCGCGCGGAGCGCATGCGGGTTGCCGGGATCGTTGGTGGTGAACGTGATGGTGGCGGTGTCGAACCCGGCCGCGACCGGCGTGAAGGTCACGCCCACGGTGTCGCTGCCGCCCGGCGGAATCGTCAGCGAGGTGCGGTGCGGCACGAAGCGCGGCTGGCTGCTCGAGATCATCAGGATGCTGAGCGGTCCGGTGCCGGCGTTGGTGATGCGCAGCGAGTCATCCACCGGCAGGCCGACCACGGTCTTGTCGAAATCCATCTCGCTCATCGGCGACGAGGCGAACTGCGGCACCACGATGCTGAAATCGGCGTCGCTCAGATCCTGGGGGCCGCCACCGCTCTGCGTGATGCGCACCCGCGCCGTGCTGGTGGGCGCGTTGGGCACGGTCCAGACGTAGCTGTGCCCGGCCGCCGGAACGTTGCTGGCGATCGGCAGCCACGGAGCGGTCGGCCCGACCCGGTAGTCGAGATCGACGTTCGGCACCAGCATGCTCGTCCACACCAGTTTCTGGCTGGTCCCGTACGGGAACACTTCCCCTCCGTTCGGCAGCACCATCGCCAGGCTCAACGTGTCGAGGCCGACGCCGGCCAGCGGCGTGCGGCTGTTGGGCGTATTGGCAGCATCGCTCGCGATCGTGAGCGTGTCGGCGTAGGGATGCACCGCGGTCGGCGCGAAGGCCACGTATACGGAGTACTGCAGTCCCGGCGCGACCGTCATGTTGAACGGCGACGTCGGGAAGTTGCCGGGCGCCGCGGTGGAGATCGTCGTGATGTGCAGCGTCCCGGTGCCGGTGTTGGTGACCGTCATGCTATCGGGCGTGATGCTGCCGATCGGGTGGCTGCCGAAGTCGAAGCTCGGCTTGCTGGTGGAGATCATCGGTGTGGCGATCGTGAACTGGGCGTCGGAGGTGTCGCTCGGGGTCGCGTCCCAGGCGTCGCTGACGCGAATGCTGGCGCTGGTAGTGGCGTCGAAGGGCACGGTCCACGCATAGCTGCCGTAATAGCCCGGCACGGTCGCCACCAGCTGCCACGAATCCGCCGGCGTACGGCGATATTCGATCTTCGCCAGCACCACGTTGGACGCGGTCCAGGTGAGGTTGTGCACCGAGCCGCCCGCCCAGACCTCGCCGCCGTTGGCCGAGTTCACGGTCAGGGTCTGGATGGCGTTCGAGCTGAGTGAATAGGTGGTGATCAGCTTGAAGACGCCGCCGCCCGCGGTCGCCGCGAAAATGCAGTTGCGATCACGCGCGTAGAAGCTCTCGTTCGAGCCCACCAGCGAGATCCCGCTGAAACTGTTGCCGCCGTCGAACGACAGGTAGCTCACGCCCCCGCTGTAGACGCCGTAGAGCACCAGATTGGGATCTTCCTTGCAGACGTCGGTGCCCCAGCCCGACGCGGTGGTGGCGATCTGTGTCCACTGGAGTCCCCGATTCTGCGTGCGCTCGACGCCGCCGCTGGTCCAATTGGTGGCGAACGCGGTGGTATTGCGCAGGCGGCACATGGACATCCCCGGCACTTCGGACCCGGTGGTGGTGTAGTTCTGGGTGAAGTGCGCCCCACCGTCGGTCGAGCGCCAGAGATTCGCATTGCCGACCCCGGTGATGCCGTCCGCGACCAGCACCACGTTGCTGTCGGACTCGGGCACGACGATGAGATCGCACGGGCTGCGGAACACCGTGCTCCCGAAAGTGGACCAGGTCTTGCCGAAGTTCGTGGAGCGAATGAGGGCGTCGCTGTCGCCGCCGAACAGGACGGTGTCCGGCTGATCGGGGTTCATCTCGAGCGGGATGCCGTACTCGCCGAAGGCGTGAGACAGCGTGGTGGTCCAGCTGGCGCCGCCGTCGTTCGAATAGAGCAGGGCCATCGGCGAGTTGGCGGTGCACACCATCTGCAGCGAGTCCTTGGGCGAGACCAGGAAGGCATTCACCCGGTCGTAGGTGCTGGGCAGGGTCGAGAACTGCGTCCAGGTCTCGCCGTCGTCGCGGCTCTCGTAGAAATGGTTGCCGACCGCGGCGTAGATCTCGTTCCGATAGATGCCGTTGAGCGCGAAGGTGCTGCCCCGCATCTGACCGGTGCCAAGCGGCAGCTTCTGCACCCAGTTCTGATTGATGTTGGTGGTCACCGCCCACAGCCAGCTGTTGCCGCCGTCGTTGCTGTGCATCACCGCCGGCGAGCGGATGCTGCTCACGAACCCGCGCTGGCCGACCCACATCATGTCGCTGATCTCGCCCATCAGCGTGTGCTGGAGGAACGTCCAGGTGGCGCCGTCGTCGGTGCTGCGCCTGAGGAAGCCGCCGCCGCCGGCGATGAACACCGAATCGGCGCTCTGGATGGTGACCGCGCGCACGTCGGAGCGCGAATCGATCTTGAGATTGATCGGCGTCCAGCTCGCGCCGTCGTTGATGCTCTTCCAGCATGTGCCGTTGGCGCCGGCGATCCAGATGCGCGAGCCGAGCTGATCCACCGCGTAGAGGGAATTGGGCGTCGAAGGCCCGCTTGGAGACCAGGTGACGCCGCCGTCGGGAGTGCGCGCCGAGAAGCCGCCGTTGCCCACGATCCAGCCGTGGGTCGCATCCACGAACCGCGCGCGATTGATGGTGTTGGAGGTGCCGGAACCGAGCGGCGACCACGATGCGCCGCCGTCCACCGATTTGAGCGCCGTGCCGCCCGAGCCCACCGCGTAGGCCGTCGAGCTGTTCGGCATCGCCACGTCGAGCAGATTGGGACTGCCGCTGGCGGTGAACGTGGTCCAGGTGCCGCCCGCGTCGGTGCTGCGCAGGATCTTGCCGCCGTCGCCGACGATCAGCAGGGTCAGCCCCTGACCCGCCACCGCACGGAGCGGCGTGCTTCCCTGATAGCTCTTGGCCCAGCGCACGCCGCCGTCCACCGAGCGATAGATCATGCCGCTGTCGCCGACCGCGATGACGTCCACGCCGTCACGAGAGAACACGCCGTTCAGGAATCCGGCGTGCGCGGGCCGGGCGAAGCACAGGGCCAGCACGGCCCACGAGATGCGCAGCGCGAGTTGGCGGAGATTCATGCGGCAGCTCCGGGCGATGGGGACTACTTCTCGACCAGCCTGGCGATGGTTTCGACTTCGGCGAGCCCCGCGACCTCCCGGCCGAGAACCCGGCCCGCGAGGCGACTCATAATGATATCCGCGGCGTCGACCTCAACATCGTTGCATTTTGCATGCGCGCCAGCGGCGGGGAGCGGCCCGCTCAGCGTGGTGCGGAACACTTCGCGACCGTTCCGACTGAAGACCAGTTCCGCCTCGAGAACCTGCAAATCCGTGCCTTCCTGCGGATTCGAATGCAAAGGGTATAGGACCATCTCGCGCACTTCAATGGGCCATCTCCACCGAAGATGGAGCCTTTCCCCGGCTCCCCCGTCCGCGATCCAGCCGACCTCGGCGGCCGGTCCGCGGGTGCGCCGGTCCACCGCCCCGGCCGCCCCGGCGGTCGCGGGCGCGCTGCTCGAGGCAGTCGCCTCGGCGGACGGCGAGGCGTTGATCCAGGTGGCATTGGTGTAGGTGATGGGCACGAAGATCGCCGAGTGACCGACGTGGCAGCCCACGCACTTGGTGCCCGAGGTGATGGGTGCGAAGTTCGAGCCGGCGACGTGGGCCGGCCCCATGGCCGATCGCAGCACGTGGCCCTGGGCGTCCACCAGCTGCTCGAACATCGGGACGTCGCCCGGCATGTCGGTCTCGTGGACGCCGCCCGAGGGCGTCACCTTCGCCTCGCGCACCAGCACCGCGGTATCGCCGCCCGGCTCGCGCGGGCGGGCGAGAGTGGCGTAGAAGCGGATGCGCACGTCGCGCTGCATCGGCACGGCGCTCGGGAACGGAGCGTCGAGCGCAGCGTTGGCGAACACGTTGAGACAATCGAAGCGGAACGTGTGGATCAGGTCGGTGAGCCGCGCGGGATCGGCGATCGGCAACGAATCGGGCGGCACCTGGCGCGGCGCGCTCGCGCGCGGCGGACGCGGGCGCGCCACCAGCGCCGCGGCGTCGAGCTCGAGCGTCCCGGGCAGGTCGAGCAGTCGCTTGGGCGAGCGGCCGTCCGCGCGCATCACCCACAGGCCGTAGTCGCCCCGGCCTGTCGGATCGAGCGAGACCAGCAATCGCCCATCGGGAAGTGCTGCCGGCGCGCACCCGCCGGTATCACTCCCGCCGCCTCCGACGCGAATCGGCGCACTGAACCCGCCCGGGAAGATCTGGATCCCCGGCCGCCCGGATCCGGCATCGCCGGATGCGGGGGCGCCCAGCGAGAGCGGCGTCGTCCATACGCCCACCATCGTCCCGCCCTTCAGCACCAGGGGCTGGTACGCCATGGTGGTCGGGCGCGTGCGCGGATCTCCGCCCGCGAGCTTCATCCCTTCGGCGTTCGGCAGGATGCTGATCGCCTGCCAGAGATTGACGGTGTCGGCGGGAACCGCCGCGGCACGGTCCAACGTGATGCCGCTCGATTCCCGCTCGGACGGCAGCCAGCGGTTGAACCACCAGCGCGCGTAGACGATGCGGCCGGTGTTGGGATCCACGCTCGGCTCCTCGGCGCCGTTGCGCTCGGAGGTGAGACGCGTCGCGTGAGCGCCGTCGGCGTTCACCGTCCACAGATTGGAGACCGGAAGGTCGCTGGATTGCGACAACATCGGGAATCGCGTGCTCGCGAAGCACACCTGCCCGTTCGGAAGCCAGATCGGATCGAAGTCGTCATAGCGCTCGAGCCGCTCGCGCGCGGCCCCATAGCCCGAGAGGTCGATCGCGCGATCGCTGCGCGTGAGTTGCCGCAATTGGCGGCCGTTCGCTCCCACCGACCAGATGCGCCAGCCGCTGTCCGGCGCCACGGTGGCCGCGAACACGATGCGCCTCGCGTCCCATGAGACGCAGGGGTCGCTGACGTCGAAGAAGCGGCCGTCGGGAAGCAGATTCCGGATCGCGCCGCCCGGCTCCAGCACCAGCAGCCGGCCCCCGGGCGCCGCGGTGCGCGCGTAGGGCCCAAGGCCCGGGACCCGCTCGGGGTGGCCCGGGATCGGCCGGCGCGAGACCAGCACGATCGGCGGCAGCTTCGGGCGGGGCGCGGCTGGCACAGACGCGGCGCCGAGGGCGAGGGCGGCGATCGCCGTGAGCGCGAGGCGGGAGCGCAGCATCAGGGAATTGTAGCTCCAACCAGGCGCTGCGGAGCGCCGGGCGAACCGGCCCAGTCGGACGATCCGAGTTGCCGCAATGGCGCATGAATATCCTTGTGGGCACAGAATCGCCGCCATAGATTCTCGTGCACGAGATCTCTCGGCGGCGCCGAAGCATTCCAGCTCGGCTCGAGATCCACGAACCGGAACCCCGTCCGGTTGTATCCCGCCCCCGCGTGCTTCAGACGCAATCTGGTTCGGCCGACTCCGAGCCGGAGGAAGCGAGGAGGTATCCAATGTCTGGTCGCGAACACCGGCACACGCACGGCAGCTGTCCTCACTGCTTCATCGTTCCGCTGAAGGTGCTGCGCACCTGGGCCAACGACACCACGGTGGACAAGAAGGTCCGCGGTCACTTACGCGACACGCTGGTCGAAACCACGCGGCTGCGCGTGATTCGCGAGGCGGGACGCGTCGCGACGCTGATGCATCGGGGCGGCATCGGATCCCCGGACTTCGAGCTGCGTCCGAAGCTCGCACCGCAGGATCTGTTGTTCGATTGCAAGAATCGTTCGTCCCTGCCGGGCATGGCGATCCCCGATCCCGGCGTCTCGAACGATCCAGCGGCTTCGACCGTCTTCAAGACCACCGGCAAGGTCGCCGATTTCTACGAGACCGTCTTCAGCCGCAACTCGGTGGACGGCGACGGCATGGACCTGGTGTCGAGCGTTCACTATCGCCAGAACTTCGACAACGCGTTCTGGAACGGGCAGCAGATGGTGTACGGCGACGGCGACGGCACCGTCTTCATCGAGTTCTACAACTCGCCCGACGTGATCGGCCACGAGCTGACGCACGGCGTAACGCAGTACGAGAGCGGACTGCAGTACGAGGGCGAGTCGGGGGCGTTGAACGAGAGCATCAGCGACGTGTTCGGCGCCACGTTCAACCAGTGGCTCAACCAGTGGCCGGTGAGCAGGGCCGATGGCTGGCTGATCGGCGCCGGCATCATGGGCCCGCGGGCCAAGCAGGCGAACAAGGCCTGCCTGCGTGACATGGTCGATCCCAAGGCCTCGCACTGCCTGTCGCCGCAACCCGACTCGTACGACCATTTCGATCCGACGGCCGACGTGCACGACAACAGCGGCATTCCCAACAAGGCGTACGCGCTGTTCGCGCGGTCGGTGGGCGGAAACGCTTGGGATTCGCCGATCAAGGTGTGGTACAAGGCCTGCACGGACAGGCGGCTGCACAGCAATGCGACGTTCGTGGACTTCGCCCAGCTCACGATCGAGGCAGCCGACTCGACCGGCGGCGCCACGCTGGCCAACAAGGCCCACGATGCGTGGGATCAGGTGCAGCTTCCACTGGGGGCGCACGTCGCCTAGATGAGCAGGATCCGGATCGAGCGCAAGGGCGGATTCGCGGGCGTGCCCGCGAGCGGCGAGCGGGACTTGCAGGACCTGACCGCCGAGCAACGCGCTGCGCTCGATCGGCTGCTGAAGCCGTCGCCCGAAGGGGCGGCGGCTTCGGCGAGCCAGGCGAGCCCGATCCATCCGTTTCGCTACAAGGTCACGCTGATCGACGATCAGGGCGAGCGGAGCTTCGACGTTTCCGAGGACGCGATGCCGGATGAGCTGGCCGGGATCGCGAAGGTCGCGATCCAGTAGCGACGCGCAGGCCCGCTCGCCAGAGGCACCGGCCGATCTACCCGGCTCCCCCGTTCGAGTACCGCGCCATCGCCAGGTCGGCGATCTCGCCAATGAGATCGGCGTAGCTTCGCCCCGACTTCTTCGCCGCCATCGAGAACTCCGCGCTCGGCAGCAGATAGGGGTTCGGATTGACCTCGAGCACGTGCAGGGTTTCGTCGGACGCCAGGCGAAAGTCGATGCGACCGTAGTCGCGCAGCTGCAGGGCCTGATAGGCCTGCACGGCCACGTCCTGGATGCGCGCCGCCAGCCCCTCGTCGAGATCCTCGGGCAGGAAGGCCTTGGTCTTCTTGTAGGCCTCGGTATCCTCTTCCCACTTCACCTCGCTGCCGGCGATCTTGGGCGTGCCCTTGGGCAGCTTCGACAGATCCAGCTCGACGATCGGCAGGGCCTCGGGTTTTTCGTTGCCGAGCACCGCGACGTACAACTCGCGCCCCTCGATGTATTCCTCGATCAGCGCCGGCGAATCGAACTCGGCGTGGATGTAGTCGATGCGATCCATCAGCTCCTTGATCGAGCCGCACACCGCGCCGAACTGAATGCCGATCGAGCCGTCCTCGCGCGCCGGCTTCACGATCACCGGGAACTGGATGTCGTGCGAGTGCTCGGTGCGCCCGCGATAGACGGTGGCGAAATAGGGCGTGTGAATACCGTGGAAGGCGAAGATCTTCTTGGCGAGTGCCTTGTCCTGCGCGAGGTACAGCCCGTGGGCACCGCTGCCGGTGAACTTGCGATTCAGCAGCTCGAGGTAGCCGGCCACACGGCTGTCGTGGCTGTCGTCGCCGCCGAACGACTCAACCAGGTTGAAGATCAGGTCGGATTCGGACTGGGCCAGCTCGACCAGGCTCTCGGCGGTGCCGTCGAGCCGTAGAAAGACCGGGTTGTGCCCGACCTTCTTCAGCGCCTCGTAGACTTCCTGCACGTCTTCGTCGGGCGGCTTGCGCTTGGGGCGCGCGCCGGGCGTGCGCTCCTCGTCCTCATCCCACCAGAAGTCGTACAGGACACCGATGCGCAATTTCGCCATGGCGATCCTCGCCGTTGCGACCCCGGGATTCCCTTCCCCGGCGCAGCCAAGCACACTCTAACTGATCACGAACTTTCCGCGCGTCAAGTAATTCATCGCCAGCGTGGTGGCGAACGCCGTCAGCTCGACCAGCAGCTGCGGCTCGCGACCCATTTCTGCGTAGAGCTCCTTCTCGCGACACGTCCTCGCGATGCGCTCGACCAGCGCCCGCACCACCGGGCGCTGCACTCCGGTCCAGTAGGTGACCTTGTCGGTCAGCGCCAGCCGATTCTCCTCGACCAGCTCCCAGGCCGGGCGAATGCCCTTTCGCCGCCGCCCGCGGGGCACGAACATGGCGGCGAGATCGGATTCGAGCGCGACGTTCACTCCGCGGCCATTCTGCCGCGCCTCACGCCGGTAGAACTCCTCGACCGTGAGCCGCATGTCCTCGACAGTGATGTCGAAATCGCCCCTCGGCACCAGTGGATCCCGATCGCCCACGATTCTGGCGACCCGCTCAACATAGCGCAGCTTCGCGAGTGCGGGCCAACCTTTGTAGCGCGCGCGCCAGTTGGAGCGAGGCGTCAGCCACACCGCGAAGGTCTCGGCAAAGTCTTCGTCGGGATGCTTTTGCGCGTACCAGCCGGCGATGTGCCGCACGTGCTTGCGGCTGAACGGCACCGGGCGATAGTGGTCGCGATAACGCCGATTGAACGGGCCGAACAGCCGGCGCCACGCCGGCGTCGCGTACAGGTGATACGCGTAGTTGAACGCGTGACCGGCCTCGTGGCGCAGGTACATCATGATCTCGCGATCGTCCTCGAGGTCGTTCATCTCGCGCTCGAGCCGCGCGAGTTTGGGGTCTGCGAGGTAGAACGGAATGCCGATCACCGGGTGCCCGTCGGGGCAGCCCCACTCGTCGGTCAGGTAGCAGACCGGGCGGAACTTGTGGAGGCCCTTGCGCTCCAGCTCGCGGTAGAGCTGGTTCACGAAGCGCTCGACCGGCGAGCCCTCGATCCTGAGCCCCAGCTGGCTGATGCGCTTGCCGAGCAGCTCGCGGACGTCGGCGGAGGTGGATTCGAAGGCGGGCACGGCCGGCGATGCTAGCCAGCGCCGATCGGCGCCACAAGCGAAGCCGCCGGTTGGCCTCGGTGAAAGCGGCTCCCGGCGCCGGCCCCGCTCAACCCGCGTCAAGCCTGCGCAAAATGACCCCGGCGCAGGAGTATGCTTCGCGTACCGCTCGCATCGAAGCCTGCGCCATCCGCCGAGAGCCGCTCCGTCTTCCGACCTGGAGGTTGCGCCATGAAGTCTTGGTTACGCATGTCCGCGCTGACCCTGTTCGCGGCGGCGATCGCCGCCTCGGCCGCCTCGGCCGCGACCGAAACGTTCCGCATCGATCCCAACCACACCAATGTCGGCTTCAGCATCCGGCACTTCTTCTCCAAGGTGAACGGGCGCTTCAAGGACTTCCAGGGTGCGATCGAGTTCGATGCCAGGAATCCCGCGGCATCGTCGGTCGACGTGACGATTCAGGCCTCCAGCATCACCACCGAAAACGATCGCCGTGACGCCGATCTGCGCAGCCCCAATTTCTTCGAGGTCGACAAGTACCCGACGCTGACCTTCAAGAGCACCAAGGTGGTTCTGGATGCCGACAAGACCGCGCTCAATCCCGGCGATCACTTGAAGGTCGAGGGCACACTCTCGATGCACGGCGTCGAGAAGCCGGTGACGCTCGACGTGACGTTCCTGGGCATGGGCGCGGTCGGCATCGCCGGCAATGCGATGGGCACGCGGGCCGGGTTCGACGCTACCGCGACCATCAATCGCCAGGACTACGGGATCAACTGGAACAAGACGCTGGATCAGGGCGGCACCATGCTCGGCGACGACGTGACGATCACGCTCAACATCGAAGCGGGCTCGATGCCGGGCCCGAAGCCGATGGAGGTGAAGCCCTCCGACACCTCGAAGCCGTCGGAGTCGCCGAAGCCCACCGGCAAGCAGCCGGCGCCGAAGGGCGGCGGCGGGAAGTAGGTCATCTGCGGCCCGGCGCCGGCGTGCGCCGGCGGCGATGAAAAGGGTTGTGCAGCGAAGACTGTTGATGCCTCTCGATCAGGCCTACTTCGGACACCCCGAACGCGAAATTTCAATGACTTAGCGGCCTCAGAGCCCCCGTCAACAGTCTTCGCCGCACAACCGAAATGAAGAGGCCCCCGGAGCCGCGCTCCGGGGGCCTTTGCCTTCTGCCGATGCAGGCTACCTGGCCTTGGTCGAATCGCTCGACGACGCCGACGCGGTCGCCGAGGGATGCGCGGTTTCGTAAGACTGAATCGCCGTGTTGAGCGTGCGCGCCTCCTCGGGCGCTTCGAGCGGATCGAGCATCGCGAGCTGTTTCTTGGCGTCGTCGATCCGGCCCATCTCGAGATAGGCCTCGCCGAGATACTCGCGCGCCGGCGCGAAGTCGGGCTTGATGCGCAGGCAGCGCTGATAGGCGGCGATCGAGCCGTCGTAGTTCTTGAGTTTGCGCGAGGTGAAACCGATCAGGTTCCAAGCCTCGTGGTACATGGAGTCCAGCTCGACGGCGTGCTGGCCGCGATCGAGCGCCCGTTTGTAATGCTTCTCGGCGTCGTTCGCCTTGTTCTTCTGCTCGGACTCCTTGCCCTTCTGAACGTCGTTGTAGGCGTCGCCGTACCACTTCTCGGCCTCCTGGCGCTGGCTGCTCTGCGCCGAGGTCGAACTCTCGTTGTCGCCGCTCGAGGTGGGCGGTGGCGGCGACGGCTTGCTCCCGCCGCCGAACGACGCGAACGCGGCGGAGGCGATGGCGACTCCCAGGACTGCCAGGAACAGCGAACGAACGCTCTTCATCGGGTGACTCTCCGAGGGCTAGGGGTCCGAATGGGGACGAGGCCAGTCTGCCCGATCGGCATCCCGGGTTCCAGATGGAGCAGGCGAGTGTTTAGGATGCGCTTCCCGGGGCCGAAGTTCGGCCCAATCGTGACGATGAGGAGCCCCGATGGGACGGCACGACACCACCACGACGGTCCTGCCCGCTTCGCGGATCTCGCGCGCCGATCTTGCAGCCCTTTGGACCGATGCGTTTTCCGACTACTACGTCCCGGGCGCGGTCACCGTCGAATCCCTCGAGGTGTTCGAGCGCAGCTTCGACCTCGACTTCGCGGGTTCGCGGATCGTGGTCGCCGAAGGCCGCCCGGTTGCCTTCGGCATGCTGGGCGTCCGGGGGCGCCGCGGCTGGGTGGGCGGCATGGGCGTAATCCCCTCGGCACGGCGGCGGGGTCACGGCGAGCGGGTGATGCGCGCGTTGATCGAGGAGTCACAGAAGCGGCAGTTCGAGACGCTGGGCCTCGAAGTGCTGGTCGAGAACGAGAAGGCGATCCCGCTCTATGAAGCGCTCGAGTTTCGCATCCTGAGAAAGCTCGAGGTGTGGGATCGCGCTGCCAGCATCGAGGCGCCGGCCACGCCGGCGGCGCCGGCCCGCGAGCTCGCGATCGACGAAGCCGCGGCGCGGATCGCGCAATTGCGTCCCGAGCGCGCGCCCTGGCAGCGCGAGCTGGAGGGCGTGCGGCGCGGCTTTCCCGACGTTCGCGCGATGGCGAGCTCCGACGGACGCGCCCTGATCGTGTTCCGCGTTTCGCCGGAGCGCATTGGCATCGCCGAGCTGGCGGTGGATCGCGGGAGCCGCGACGCGGAGGCAGACGCCGCGGCCAACGCCGCGCTCGACCAGGCGCTGGCGACGCTGTTCGCCGCCCATCCCAGGCGGCTCGCGCGGCTCCTCAACCTGGCCGAGGGCGACTTCGTGGCCGCGGCGCTCGAGCGCGCGGGTGCGGCGGTGAGCCACCGCCAGTGGGAGATGGAACTGGCGCTCTAGACCCCGAATTTCTCCGCGTCCCAGCCAAGACCCAGCTCGTCGGGCGGCCCCATATAGCCGAGGAGCGCGCTGGCGGCGACCACGCTTGGCGACGCGAGATAGCCCTCGCCGCCGACACCCATGCGATTCGTCCAGTTGCGATTGAAGGACGTGATCGCGCGCTGTCCGGGCTTGAGCGAATCGGGCCCCTGGCCGAAGCACGGCCCGCACCACGACTGGCGAATCTGCCCGCCCACCGAGCGGAACACGTCGGCGATCGATTCGCCACCCAGCCGCGGGTCGGGATTCTCGATCTGCTGCTTGACGCCGCCTGAGCCCGGAAAGATCACGAACTCGCGCGCCGCGCGCTTCGCGCCGCCCGCCCGCGCCGCGCGGATCACCAGCGCCGCGCTCAGCAGGTCGTCGTAGCCGCCGTTGGTGCACGAGCCGATCATCGCCTTGTCGAAGGTGATGCGTTCCTTCGCCACCTCGCCCGCCGGAAACGCGTTTCCGGGGCTGAACGGCTTGGCGATCATCGGCGCCACGTCGCCGAGCGGGAGCGCCTCGTCGATCTCGAACACCGCGTCCTCCCCGCAGCGAATGCGCGGGTAGGGCAGCTCGCTCATCCCCTTCCGGCGATACCACTCGTAGGTGATCTCGTCGGCCGCGAAGATGCCGTTCAACGCTTCGCCCTCGGCCATCATGTTGGCGATGGTGTTGCGGAACGCGATCGGCAGCTGCTTCCCGACATCCACGAACTCCACTGACATTCCCTGTGACTGCTTCGCGCCCCAGCGGCGCAACAGCTCGAGCACGATGTCCTTGCCCGTCACCCACGGCTGCAGCCTGCCGGTGAACGAGACGCGGCGCTGCTTCGCCATGGTGAAGTAGATCGCGCCGGTGGCCCAGCCGAAGCCGAGGGTGGTCGAGCCGACGCCGATGCCGACCGCGCCGTAGGCGCCGTAAGCGCGGCTGTGCGAATCGGCGCCCGGGATGAACGCCCCCGGCATCACCAGTCCCTGTTCGGGGAAGTAGAAGTGGAAGATCCCGTCGCCCGGAGTCGCGTAGTAGGGCTTGCGGATCTTGAAGCGCTCGGCGAACGCGCGCCCGATTGAAGTCTGCTTCTCGTCGGCCTCGACCCCGGTGAACACGAAGTGATCGTTGGCGATCGCGATTTGCCGCGGCTCGATGGTGTTGCCGCCGGTGATCTGGTTGAAGGTGTGGATCGAGAACGGCGCGGTCCCGTCGCTCGCCGGCAGTAGATCGGCGTACACCCGCAGCGTGGCGCCGGGCTTCAATTCGGCGTCCTTGTCGACGCGATGGGCCCACACGATCTGCTCGGTGGTGCTCATCCGCCGCGCGCGCCCGGCATCGGGCCAGACGATTTCGGGCTTGCGCGACACCGAATCGCGGAACTCGCGCTTGCCCACGGCGAAGATGCCGCCGCTCGCGCGAATCTCGTTCTCCTTCGGCGTGAGCGGCACCGGCGTGTAGCTCTTCCCCTGGGTGAGGTTGCGCAGCGCGCGCGTCACGGGATCGAACTCGAACTCGTCGCCGTCGCGAGCGTCGGCCACCGCTTCCGGGCTCTGGATCACGTGGAGCCCGAGGTTGAAGGCATTGCGCCGGAAGATGTCGCCCATGTTGTTGCCGCACACCACCACCATCTCGAGCCCGGCCTCTTCGGCCACGCCCTTCAATCCCGCCGGGCTCATCTCGCGCGAGCTGCCGATCGCGAAGCGATCGCCGGCGACCAGAAAGGTCTCGCCGCGATGCACGCGCTCTCGGAAATCCGGCATCAGGTAGCGGAACGAGCCCGCCTTCCAGCGCTCGTCGAGCGTCTCGAGGCTCTCGGATACGCAGTCGGCCGCCGGCGTGATCTGGTCGGTGTCGATGGCGTCGAGCTTGGTGCCCGGCTTCTTCCGGTCCCAGAAGATCAACGCCCGGCCGCGAATGTTCTTCTGAGCGCCGGGCATGGGCGCCGCGGCGGTCGCGATGACCGTCGCACCGCCGCCGGGGATCGTGTCGGGATCGACACCCGGCTCGAGCCGGGCGGGCTGAATGGTCTGCATGAGGTGGTTTCTGCTCCCTGGCGGCACGTGTTCCGCGGGGCGGACGCCCGCGGGGCGATGGTACGCGGGGGGTCGCCGGCGCGGCAAGAGCGCCGGCGGGGCCTCGCTTCGCGAGTTTTCAGGTTCTTCTTGCCACGTTCATGAGATCGCATCATCTTGCCCGCTACTCCTTATGTTCGTGCCCCGGCCCCGCTCACGCCCGCGACGTCTCTGGATCGCGGCGATCGCGCTCGCTCTGCTCTCGAGCTGCGAGCGCGCCGCCCCCGATCCTCACCGCCTCCCGACCGGCGTGGCGCTCGATCCCGCCGGCCCGTCGATCGAGCTGGGCTCGATGCCGGTGTCGATGATCTTCTCGCCCGACTCGTCCCACGCGATCGCGGTGCTGAGCGGCTATCGCGAGCAGGGCATCCAGGTGGTGGATCTCGCGGCGCGGCGCGTGACGCAAACGCTGGTCCAGCCGGCCGCCTTCGTCGGTGCCTGCTTCTCCCCCGAAGGAGAGAAGCTGTTCGTTTCGGGGGGCGATCGCGATCAGATCTACATCTATGCGTGGCGCGAGAACGCGGCCTCGCTCACCGACAGCATCACGCTTGGGCCGGGGCCGGGAAAGAACGGCGGCCGCGTCTATCCGGCCGGTCTCGCCTGCTCGGCGGACGGCGCGCGGCTCTACGTGGCCGCGAACCTCGCCGACTCGCTGATCGTGGTGAACGTCGCCACTCATCGCGTGACGCAGCGCCTCGCGACCGGGCGCTATCCGTACGGCGTGGTGGTGGATCGAGTCGGGCGCGTGTTCGTGTCGGCGTGGGGCGGATCGTGGGTCGCGCGGTTTGCGCCGAGTGGTGGAGCACTCGCGGCTCAGGGGCGCATCGAGGTCGGCCTGCATCCGTCGGCGATGACGTTCGACCCATCGACCAGCCGGCTCTACGTCGCGTGCGCGTCGAGCGATCGCATCGCGATCGTGGACGTCGAGCGCGACTCGCTGGTCGGCGCGCTGTCGAGCGCGGCCCCGGGCGGCCCCAGCGAGGGCAGCACCCCCAACGCGTTCGCGCTCTCTCCGGACGGCCGGCGGCTCTACGTCGCCGAGGCCGACAACGACGCCGTCTCGGTGTTCGCGCTCGTCGCGGGCGGGCGGCCGTCGGCCGCCGGCGCGAACGAGGGCCCGATCGGCCGCATCCCGGTCGAGTGGTATCCGACCGCGCTCCTCGCGCGCGGGCGTTCGCTGTGGGTGCTGAACGGCAAGGGCCACGAGACCGGCCCCAATCCGAAGAAGCGGCAGCCCGGAACTCGTGGGCCCGAGTCCCCGCGCCAGTACACGCTCGCCCAGACCGCCGGCTCGCTGACCTTCCTCGACGCCCCCGACGACGGCGAGCTGGCGGCGCTGTCGCGGCGCGTCGCGATCTCCAACGGCTGGGGCCGGACGCCGCCGCGCGAATCGCTCCCGCCGTTCGAGCACGTGATTTACGTGATCCGCGAGAATCGAACCTTCGATCAGGTGCTGGGGGATCTCGGCGCCGGCGACACCGATTCGTCGCTCACCTTCTTCCCGCGCCGCGTGACGCCCAACGCCCACGCGCTCGCCGAGCGCTTCGGGATCTTCGATCGCTTCCTGGTGAGCGGCGAGGCCAGCGGCGATGGGCACAACTGGTCGACCGCCGCTTACGCCTCGGACTACGTCGAGAAGACCATCCCCAGCAATTATTCGGGTCGCGGTCGCAGCTACGACTACGACGGCCTCAATCGCGACTCGCTCCCCGAGAACGACGTCAACGAACCATCGAACGGCTATCTCTGGAACCTGGCGCAGCGCTCCTATGTCTCGATGCGCAACTACGGCGAGTTCACCCGCCGGCTGAAGGATGGGCGCTGGGTCGCCAACAAGAGTTGGCTCGCCGCGCACACCGATCCGCGCTATCCCGGCTGGGATCTCGAGATTCGCGACAGCGTGCGCGCCGATCGCTGGATCGCGGCCTTCCACGAGCAGGAAGCGATCGACTCGTTTCCGGCGCTCAGCATCGTTTACCTGCCCAACGATCACACCGCCGGCGGGCGTGCCGGATCGCCCACACCACGCGCCTACGTCGCCGACAACGATCTCGCGCTTGGGCGCATCGTGGAGGCCGTCAGCCGCTCGCGCTACTGGAAGAGCACCGTGGTCTTCGTGCTCGAAGACGACGCTCAGGACGGCCCCGATCACGTCGACTCGCATCGCTCGCCGCTGCTGGTGATCTCGCCCTACAACCGGCCCGGCGTGATCCACCGCTACGCCAACACCATCGACGTGGTGATGACGATCGCGCGGATTCTCAAACTTGGCGCGCTCTCCAAGTACGACAGCTTCGGCCGCCCGCTCGACGACGTGTTCGCGAGCGCGCCCGACACTTCGGCCTACGCGGCGCTCGAGCCGGGCATCCCGATACGCGAGCTGAACGCGGATTCGACGGTCGCGGCGCGACTCTCGCGCCGTCTCGACCTGCGCGAGGAGGATCGCGCCGATCCGGTGCTGTTCAACCGCATCCTGTGGCTGGCGGTGAGGGGCACGAGCGAACCCTGCCCCGCGCGTCCGGCCCGACCGCATTCCTGAGCGGCGCCGGTCGGGACGGCGGGCGCGCTTTCAGCAGTGATGGCCGCGGAAGCGCGCGACCCCGGCTACTTCTTCCGCTTCCCCTTCGAGCTCGGGACCGGCTCGCTTTCGGGCGGCGCGGGCGAAGGCTTCGAGAGCTCGAAACTGCTCACGCGCTGCTTGTTCACGATCAACACCCCGAACGGCGTGAGCAGTGGGAAGAAATCCTCGCGCCCGTTCATGAAATCGGAGGCGCGGTTCATCTCTTCGGGCAGCTCCATCTGCACGCGGCCCTCGAGCACGCCGCCGCCCATCAGCCTGAGGCGGACATCCTCTTCGGCAGTGACCGTATAGTTGGGCGGACACACCAGGGTGGAGGATACCGCCGGATCGGCCGCCACCCACTCGATGTCGCGGCGGTTGAGCAGCAGGATTTGCTCGTCGTCGCCGCGCTGAAACGGCACCACGCGATCGGGCGCGTTCAGCCGCTCGAGAATGGTCTCGGGGCCGGGATGGAACTCGGCCTGCGGGCCGAGCGACAGATAGCCATCCACGGGTGCACAGCCGGGCTGCGACACGCGCACCGGGACGCGGATCTTTTCGACGTATTGCGCCATTCCACCCTCCCGTCGTCGCCCGGAGTTATCGGCGGGTCCGGCTCGGGATTGAGCGGAAGCAGCCGGCGTGCTTTGCGCCGCGGAGCTATGCCCATGGCGGAAACTCCAGCCTAAAGAGCTGGAGCGGGGTTCCCGATCTGCCGAAAACCTTGGGGACGTGCCGGACCGCCGGGATACCCCCGTCCCGCGCGCGCGTTCCGGCCGGAGGATGCATGGCGAGAATCGACGCGATCCTCAAGATCGTCAAGGAGCAGGGCGCTTCCGACCTGCACATGACCACCGGCGCCCCGCCGATCGTGCGGCTCAATGGCGAGATCACTCCGATTCCCTACGAGGAGCTGACTCGCGAGATCAACGAGCTGCTGCTGTTCGAGATCATGGACGCCGACACCCGGGCCCGCTACGAGCAGGTGAAAGACGTGGACTTCTCGTACGAGGTGCCGGGCGTGGTGCGCGCGCGCTGCAACGTGTACGAGCAGTCGCGAGGCGTGGCGGGGGCCTTTCGCATCCTGCCCAACCAGATCCTGTCGCTCGGTGAGCTCGGACTTCCGCCGCTGGTGACCCGGCTCACCGAGCTGACGCGCGGGCTGGTCGTCGTCACCGGGCCGCCCGGGACCGGCAAGTCCTCGACGCTCGCGGCCATGATCGACCACATCAATCGCAACCGTCGCAAGCACATCCTCACCATCGAGGATCCGATCGAGTACCGGCACGTCAATCGCCAGTCGCTGGTGACCCAGCGCGAAGTCGGCCGCAACACGCCCAGTTTCGCCCAGGCACTGCGCGGCGCGCTGCGCGAGGATCCCGACGTGATCCTGGTCGGCGAGATGCGCGACCCCGAAACCATGGGGCTCGCAGTCACCGCCGCCGCCACCGGACAGCTCGTATTCGGCACGCTCCACACCATGAGCGCCACCCAGACCGTGGATCGCATCCTCGATTCGTTCGAGGGCGAGAAGCAGGCGCAGATCCGTCTGATGCTCGCCGAATCGCTGAAGGGCGTGCTGGCCCAGCGGCTGATGCGGCGAAAGGACGGCTCGGGCCGCGTGCTGGCGCTCGAGATCCTCGGCTCCGGCGGCGCGGTCGCCGCCCTGATTCGCGAGCGCAAGACCTTCCAGCTGGCTTCAGTGATTCAAACCGGAAAGAAGGAAGGCATGATTTCGATGGACGAATCCGTCATGCAATTGCTGCGAAGCGGCGTAATCAGCACCGAGGAAGCGTCCATCCACGTCAGCAATCGCGAGCTGCTCGGGCCCGGGTCGGGCGCGGCGCGCGAGGCCGCTTGATGGCGCAGTCCGACGGCAATCTCAGCGGCGAGTTGGGGCTCGTCAACCTGTTCGACCTCGGCCAGCTGCTGACCCTCAACCGCGCCACCGGCCGACTGGCGGTGGATTCCGATGGCAAACGCGGCGCGCTGATCTTCCGCGACGGACGCATCGTCAACGCGGTGGACGAAAAGCGCCGCGAGGGCGAGGGCGCCGCCTATCGCGTGTTCGAATGGAAGAGCGGGCGCTTCACGTTCACCCACGAGCCGGTCGGTCCCGGCGACTCGATCGAGGTCGGCAGCGAAGCGCTGATGCTGGAGGCGGCGCGGCGGCTCGACGAGGCCAGCACGGCAGCCGGCGGGGAAGCCGGCACCCAGGCGCGCGTTCGCGAGCGCCAGGGCGCGATGGAAGCGCTGCGCGACGTGTTCAAGAATCTCGCCCACGAGGCGCATGCGATCGACGCCGAGCCGGCCTCGATCTACGGCGCGTTCGCCGACGCCATGAGCCGCCCCGGCGATCGCATGGTGCTGCGCCCCAATCGCGCGGCCCGGCTATGCGTGAAGGGCGTATGGCGCGACGTGCACGACGCGGCGCTCTCGCAGAGCGAGTACGAGGACTTCAAGCTCCGCCTGCTCGGGCCGACCGGTCTCCGCGAGGCCTCGAGCGGCGATCGACCGACCCGGTTCGCGACGCTGCCCGGGCCGCGCCTGGTCGCGGTGACGCTGGTGGCACCCGGGCCCGACGAGGCGCTGTGGCTTCGGCCGGTGCACGTCGCGCCACCCGATCCCGCCAGGCTCAAGGGCGGGCGCGAAGCCCTCACTCGCATCCTCGCGCTCCCGCGCGCCCTGCTCCTGATCGGCGGCGGCGACAGCGAGGCGGCCCGTGAAGTGCTGCACGCGGTGCTCGCCGAGCTCCACGCGCGCGCCAACGAGTGCCTGCTGCTGGCGCGGGATCTGCCGGTCTACCGGCACCCCGAGCGCGCCGGCATCCTGGCGGAGTGTTCCCCGGCCGAGCTATCGACCGGCCTGCTCGCCGCGCAGCCGAAGACGCTGCTGCTCGACGTGGGCGCCGCCATCGCCGAAGGGCAGCTGGCGGGGCTCGACGAGGTGCGGAGGATCGTGGCCCGCCTGCCGGGTGCCGGAGCCGCCTCGGTCGGCGCGTCGTGGCGCACGCGCTTCTCCGGCAGGGACCGCGAGGCCCTGACCGCCCACACCACCGGCTGGCCGACGTTCCTGGCGCTGGCGACCGCCACCGGGGCGGGCGAGCCCCAGATCGCTTTCGAAGTCTGGCAGATGACCGGCGGGGCGCTGTCGCCGGTGAACCCCTCCGGACCCATTCCGGCAACCCAGTCCGGCGACGACGAAATGGCTCAAGCGGCTTGAACGCCAAACGGTTGACGGAAGCCTGAAGAGGGCTTGATCCCCTTCTTCCATCGATCCGGGCCACCCCGCATCTAACGCCCGTCAAGCAAACCGGACCCGGAAGTTCCGCTGAACCCTTGAGGTCCGGGCGAGCCTTGACGGAGCCCGAGATCCAGCAGCGGGAACGCTCCCCCGCGGCGACCCGGGTCCCGGGCATGGGAGTAGTGATGCACCCCGGACTCCGTCTGATTTCTTCGAAACCCCCCGAAGATACCCAGGAACCCGCGCGCGACGAGTCGTCGCTCGACGACGCGGGGCTGCTCGATGCTTACTCGAAAGCCGTGATCCAGGCGGTGGACGTTGCGTCCCCCGCCGTGGTCAACATTGAAGTGCGCGCGGGCCGCCGTTCGCCCGAGGCGCAGAGCAATCGCCGCAGCGGCGGCGGGTCGGGCTTCGCCTTCACCCCCGACGGCCTGATCCTCACCAACAGCCACGTGGTGCACCGCGCGCGCGAGATCGAGGTGTCGCTCTCGAACGGCCGGCGCCTGCAGGCCACCCGCGTCGGCGACGATCCCGACACCGATCTCGCGGTGATCCGCGTGTCGGCCACCGATCTGCCGACGATCTCGTTCGGCGACTCGGCGGCGCTGCGCTCGGGTCAGCTGGTGGTCGCAATCGGCAATCCGCTGGGCTTCGAAGCCACCGTGACCGCCGGCGTGGTCAGCGCCCTCGGACGTTCGCTGCGCTCGCGCACCGGGCGGTTGATGCACGACATCATCCAGACCGACGCGGCCCTCAATCCCGGCAATTCCGGTGGTCCGCTGGTGAACTCGCGCGGTCAGGTGATCGGCGTCAACACCGCGATCATCCTGCCGGCGCAGGGCATCTGTTTCGCGATTCCGTCACGCACCGCCGAGTTCGTTGCGTCGCTGCTGATTCGCGACGGCCGCGTGCGGCGCGCCTGGCTCGGGCTCGGCGGCCAGCCGGCGAGGCTCAAGCGCCGGCTGGTGAACGACCACGCGCTCAAGATCGAGGCCGGCATCCTGGTGCTCCACGTCGAGAAGGACAGTCCCGCCGAACGCGCCGGCGTGCGCGAGGGCGACGTGCTGGTGGGCTTCGGCGAGCGCGCCGTCACCAGCGTCGACGATCTGCACCGCATGCTCACCGAGGCGCAGATCGGCGTGAAGCTCCAGCTCGAGATCCTGCGCAACTCGCATCTCGAGAAGCTCGAGATCGTCCCCAGCGAGTCCCCCGAGAACGACTAGCGGCTCAGGCAAGGTCTGGCGCCAGGGACGGTGCCGGCCTGCCTGGTTTCCTACTTCGGCCGTCCGGTGATCTGAATCCCCTTCATCAGCGCGATGAGGTGATTCTTCATCGCGGAATCCTGAACGGCCAGGCCGACCACGCCGTCGATCATGCTGGCGCTCTTCGCCACCGCGGTCATCACGCCCTGCACGCCGCTGGCGTTGGTCATCAGCCGATCCACCAGCAGGGCACGCGTGCTGTCCGAGGCGATCAGACGGTCGGTCATCTGGGACGCCAGTCCGCCGTTGCTGGCGATCGCGTCCATCACCGTCGCCTGAAGCCGTGGATCCGAGGTGAGCTGTTTGGCCACGTCGCTCGAGCAGCCCACCGCGAGCAGGAACGCGAGCACCGCCACCGCCAGCACGTTCTTATTGAGGGACACGGGGCGAGCTCCTCAGGCCACCGGCGGGCGGCGGCGATGGAAATCGGACCTGGTTTGCCAGGCGTGGCCGAGCGTGATCAGCGTGCGCTCTGAGAACGCGGCGCCGAGGAAGCTCAGCGAGGTCGGCAGATTGTTCTCGCCGAATCCGTTGGGCACGGCGATCGCCGGCAGGCCGCACAGATTCCCGGCCGCGATCAGCGCCGGGCCGCCGCTGATGCCCGGGTAGACGTCCTCGAAATTCTTGTCGATCGGATAGGACACGGTGGCGCGAGTCGGCGCCGCGATGGCGTCGAACTTCTCGAACAGCTTCGCCACCGCGGCCTTCATCGGCCGGCGTGAGCGCATCGCCTGCAGGTAGTCCACCGCCGGGATCAGGGTGGCGGCGTAGCCGCCCTGTTTGTCGCGCGGGCAGCGAAGTTCCTTCACGCGCCCCGACTCGATCAGATCGAGGAACGCCGCCGCCCCTTCGGCGCCGACGATGGTGCCGACCGCCGGGCCCCACGGCTGATCCGGCCACTCGACGTCGCGCGTCACCTCGGCGACCGCCGAAAGCGCCTGGATCGAGGCTTCGAAGTTTTGCTTCACCGCCGGCTGTTCCTTGTCGCTCACGCCTTTGGGAATCGCGACCCGCAGCTTCTTGCTCGGCACCGGCGCCGCGGTGTAGGCGAAGGTGCGGCTGACGGAGCTCTCGTCGCGCGGATCGTGGCCGGCGATCGTCGCGAGCACGATGCCGGCGCAGTCGGCGCTGCGCGTCATCGGCCCGAGCTTGTCGAGCGTCCAGCACAGCGCCATCGCGCCGTGTCGCGGCACCAGCCCGTAGGTGGGACGCAACCCGGTGACGCCGCAGAACGACGAGGGCGTCAGAATCGAGCCGGAGGTCTCGGAGCCGATCGCGAAGGGCACGAGTCCGGCCGCCACCGCCGCACCCGGGCCGCTGGACGAGCCGCCGCTCCAGAACGACGTGTTCCACGGCGTGAGTCCCGGACCGGTGAACGAAGCGTCGGCGTTGTTGTAGCCCATGCCGCCCGCCAGCTCGACCATCGAGAGCTTGACGGCCAGGATCGCGCCGGCGTTGCGCAGCCGCTCCACCACCGCCGCGTCGTAGTCGAATTTCTGATTGCGATAGGGCTCGGCGCCCCAGCTGGTCGGCGCTTCCTTCGTCGCCAGCAGGTCCTTGACGCCGAACGGAATGCCATGGAGCGGGCTCTTGCGCTTGCCCTTCTTGAGCTCGGCCTCGGCGGCGCGCGCGTCGCGCAGCGCGGCGTCACGCATCACCGTCACGACGGCGTTCAGCTTGGGGCCGATCTTCTCGAGCCGGTCGAGCACGCCTTCGGTCAGCTCGACCGGAGAGAGATCGCGTGCGCGCAGCTTCTCCGACAACTCGCGAATCGTCAGAAAATAGGTGGCTTCGTCGAGCATGGCGGCCTCAGGCGTGGAAGACGAAGTCGGGCTCGTCGCCGTTCGCGAGCTTGAGATCGCGCAGGCGCTTGCCGGTCTGAATGCGCTGATCGAGCTCGCGCGCGACGCTCTCGAGCTGATCCGGAGTGAGATGCTGGCCGTAACGCCGGCGCACGATCTCGGCGAGCGAGCGGGCATCCTCGCCGATCGGCGGCGGCATGTTGGCCCTGGCTGCGGAATCAGCGGGTGCGGCGGTGGTGGCGGCGGACCGCGTCTGCGAGAGCGCGCGGGCGGGCAGTGCGAGCGCGGCGGAAGAAAGTCCCAGGCCCATCAGCTGCAGGAAGCGGCGGCGGTCGAATCCGGCGTCATCGGAGTTCATGGGATTCCTCCTGTGGGCGGGCAGCGTACCCGTCCCCACCCTATCTCGCCAGCGTCCGCTCGATGCGCCGATCGGGCACCAGCCACATGAGCGCCACCAGCGCGTAGATTCCGCACGACACCCGCGGCTGGACGATCGCGATCAGCACCGCCACCAGATAGAGACCGACCGAGATCTTGCCCTTCACGTCGCGGCCCACCGCCTGCGCCAGCGCCGAGTCCCGCTCGTGCGACTTCAGCAACGTGCGCACCAGAATGGTATAGGCGATCGCCGCGAGGAACTGCACCACGCCGTAGGCCACGACCGGCACCGAAGCGAAATGGGTCTCGCCCATCCACGCCGTCACCAACGGGGCGAGCGAGAGCCAGAACAGCAGGTGCAGATTGGCCCACAGCACCGCCCCGTTCACGTTTCTGATCGCCTGCAGCAGATGGTGGTGATTGTTCCAGTAGATGCCCATGTAGACGAAGCTCAGCACGTAGCTGAGCAGCTTGGGCACCAGCGGCCGGAGGGCCTGAACGCTGGCCTGGTGCGGCACCGGGAGCTCCAGCACCATGATCGTGATGATGATCGCGATCACGCCGTCGCTGAACGCCTCCATTCGCCCCTTGGTCATCGGGCGCCGGGCGCTCCCCCCGATGGCTTGTGAGTGGAGATCTTGAAGGGCAAGTAACTCGGACACCATCCGATCAGGCTGGTGACCACGAAGGCCACCGCCACCACGCACAGCACGATGCCGAGGGTGCCGTGAATTCGGTGGGTGAACCACAACCAGCCGATCACGAGAGCGATCGCGATGCGAACGATCCGATCCGCGCTGCCCATGTTCTTGATCATCGGAGTCCCTCCGGTCGCATGCTCCGCCGCCGTCACCGGCCGCGGAGGAACGTCAGGAGCAGGACGACTCCCGCGATCGCGGCGACGCACAGCAGACACGCGAGCAGGATTCTAATCGGCAGCGGGAATCTTGTCGCCACCACGCCCCCGCCGGACCTACCGCCGGAACATGAAGAACACGGCGCCGCACAGGCACACGCCCGCCCACACGTAGTTCAGACGCACCGGCTCGCGCATGTAGAAAACGGCGAACGGCACGAACACCGAGAGCGTGATCACCTCCTGCAGGATCTTGAGCTGGCCGAGCGCGAGCTGGGTGTGCCCGATGCGATTGGCCGGCACCTGCAGCAGGTACTCGAACAGCGCGATGCCCCAGCTGGCGAGCGCCGCCACATACCATGGACGCCCGCTCAGATTCTTGAGGTGCGC